>CAKZYD010000406.1 GCA_937884085.1 uncultured Sphingomonadales bacterium
CGGGCAAGATACCGACGTTCAAGATGTCTATCTGGAGCAGCTTAATCCCGGCGCATCGACCGAGTATGAAACACCAAATGGATGGGCCGCCTTCCAAATCCGCGAGGAAACGATCGCGGTTCGCTTCGGGCAACAGGTGGTGCAGCGCTATCGCCAGACTGAGCGAGGTCCGGTCATGGAACCCAGCGCCACCCCATTTCCAATTCCGGAAACACAGGGCGGCGTCTATAGTCTCAGGTGGACAGCGTTGGAGGGCAAAGACCTTACCTTAAGCGCCATCATGGCCATCAATCGCGCGCAGTCAGCGCAGGACGTACGAGACTCCGCTAACCTCTTTGCAGGGCCGCCACAAAACATCGTCTATGCCCATAGGGACGGGGATATCGGGCTTGTAGTTGCAGGTAAAACCCCCATTCGTCTCGATAGTCACGAAACGAAAGGGGCGGCGCCGGCGGATGGCTGGCGACCGGAAAACCAATGGCAAGGCTTCATTCCAGATGCCCTGATGCCCCATGTGGCAAATCCGAAAAGTGGAATGCTGGTAACCGCCAATGCGAAGGTAGTGCCGCCGCAATACCCTTATTTTCGGTCTGTTGAAGCCGCGGATCCCTCTCGGCAAAGGCGGATTGACGATTTGCTGAAGGCGACCACAAAGCATGATCTGCTGAGCTTTGCGGCTATTCAGACCGATACCCTGGCCCCTGTCGCAACGGCGTTGTTGCCGTTCATGAAAGCGGCCACACCAGTTGATGAAGACGCTGCGCTGGCTCTCACGTTGCTGGATGGGTGGAATGGTGATTGGAGCGCGGATAGCGCCGCGCCGGTTATTTTCGCACAATGGGCAAGTCTGTTAACGCAAGCCCTTATTTGGGATGAGCTTGGTGACCTTGCCCCAGGATATGCCTGGCTTAGCATGCGCAGACTTGCGGATGTTCTAGGTGGCCCCATCGACAGCTGGTGCGATGACCGCGCAACCGCCGACCGAGTAGAGACATGTGATACTCTTCTAAGCGAGACGCTGTCAGCGACAGCCGCAGCGCTTCTTGCGGAAAACGCAGCCCTGGATAGTCTGCGATGGTCTGACATCCAGCGCGATACGCACGGCCATATCGGATTGGCAGCCATACCCCTGCTTGGGGATGTCCTTTCGCGGGAAACGAACCGCTCCGCAGGGCCGGATTCACCCAACGTATCCAGCCTGCGGGTTGATACTTTGCCCCGGTCAGCGGGGGGCGGCTTTGGCCCATCGATGCGCTTTATCATTGATATGGCGCAGCCGAATGAGGCCCGTTTCAGCATCTCCAGCGGACAATCAGGCCACTTCGCATCACCCCACTATGATGACCTTCAGACACTTTGGGCCGCGGGTGACTATGTGCGCTTTGACGAAGCATCCGCGCGCGCTGGCAAAAAGATTGTTCTTCTGCCCGCCCAATAGAGCATTCGCCTTGAACTTTAGGGCCCCATCAGCATATAAGAGCAGAGTATCCTGACAATGCTGGTTTTCAGGATGCGCCGCGGCAGCCCCGGCGTAGCCAAACCGGCTTAAGCTATGGGATGTTTTTGGCAGTATATGACCGCCCAGACAGAGCAACTTTGGACGATTATGGAGCCGGCGGCCGAGGCCCTCGGCTACCGTTTGGTTCGCGTGAGCTTTGGCGGCGGCCAGCGTGCTGTTTTGCAGGTCATGGCCGAAAGGCCTGATGGTAGTTTCACGATTGACGATTGCGAAGCGCTGTCCCGGGATTTGAGTGCTGTCTTGGATGTGGAAGATCCCATTGCGCAGGAGTATGTGCTTGAGGTGTCTTCCCCCGGCATCGACCGTCCACTGGTGCGGCTAGAAGACTTTGAGAAGTTTGTTGGGTTTGAAGCGAAGGTAACGGCTAAAGCGCAGATTGATGGACGGCGCCGGTTCACCGGGCGCATAACAGATGTCCAAGACGATGGCATGGTCCAGATTGACTGCGCTGAAGGGACTTTTCCAATTCCTTTTGACGGAATTGAAAAGGCAAAGTTGATTTTGACAGACGCGCTCATTAAAGCGCACCAAGAGAAGATGGCGCAAGCGTAAGCGCCCATTGGAGAACATGGCTATGGTTTCAGCAACCAGCGCAAATAAATTAGAGCTTTTGCAAATCGTCGACGCCGTCGCGCGCGAAAAGCTTATCGAAAAGGGCATTGTGTTTGATGCGCTTGAAGAGGCGATTAAAAAAGCAGCCATGGCGCGCTATGGTGAAGACAACGAAATCAAAGCCGAAATCGACCGCAAAACGGGCGAGACGCATCTGTTCCGCATTACCCATGTGGTGGAAGACGTGGAAGACGCAGCCACCCAAGTGACGGTGGCCGATGCCAAAGCCAAAGGCAGCGATGCTGTCGTTGGAGACGTTCTTTCAGATCCTTTGCCACCGATTGATTTCGGACGCGTGGCCGCTGTTGCAGCCAAGCAGATCATTGTCCAAAAGGTCCGCGACGCCGAGCGCGACCGGCAATATGAAGAATTTAAGGACCGTGTTGGTGAAATCATCGTTGGCGTCGTCAAGCGCGTCGAATATGGCCATGTCATCGTGGACCTAGGCCGCGCAGAAGGCGTCATCCGGCGCGATCAAGTAATCCCCCGGGAAAACCATCGCCAAAATGACCGCGTGCGCTGCTACATTCTCGATGTGCGCCGCGAGCAGCGTGGACCGCAGATTTTCTTGTCCCGCAGCGCGCCTGAGTTCCTGGCCAAACTCTTCGCGCAAGAAGTGCCTGAAATCTATGACGGCATTATCGAGATTAAATCGGTCGCGCGCGATCCTGGCAGCCGGGCTAAGTTTGCGGTTATCTCCAATGATAGTTCCATTGACCCTGTTGGCGCCTGCGTCGGGATGCGCGGGAGCCGGGTGCAGGCCGTGGTATCTGAGCTGCATGGCGAAAAAATCGACATCATCAACTGGTCCCCGGACCCAGCCAACTTCATCGTGAATGCCCTAGCGCCTGCAGAAGTCGCGAAAGTTGTCCTTGATGAAGACAATGACCGCATTGAGGTCGTGGTTCCTGATGACCAGCTATCGCTTGCCATTGGTCGTCGGGGCCAGAATGTGCGCCTTGCCAGCCAGCTGTCTGGCTGGACCATCGACATCATGACTGAAGCGCAAGAATCTGACCGCCGCCAAGAAGAATTCATGGCACGCAGCCAAATGTTTGTGGCTGAGCTGGATGTGGATGAAACGCTGGCGCAGCTGTTGGTCGCAGAAGGTTTCACCTCCTTAGAGGAAGTGGCCTATGTGGAAATCGATGAACTTTTAGCCGTTGAAGGCTTTGACGAGGATTTGGCCGAGGAGTTGCAAACCCGTGCCAACGAAGCATTAGAACGGCAAGCTCAGAAAGCGGACGAAGAACGCAAAGCCCTTGGCGTTGAAGATGCCGTTGCCGAGATTGAGATGCTCACCCCGCAGATGCTGGTGGTGCTTGGGCAAAATAAGGTTTTAACACTGGACGACTTGGGGGATTTAGCGACAGACGAGTTGGTCGATAAACGTGAAGGCGTGCTTGGCGCCTTTGAATTGTCGGAAGAAGAAGGCAACGCCATCATCATGGCAGCCCGTGCACATTGGTTCGAGGATGAAGAGGAGCCAGAAGCCGAGGCTGCTGATGCCGAACCTATCAATGCTGGTGACGGCGCGTGAGCGCCGCGCGGAGAGTGGAGGCCAGGCCTTGCATATGTCCGCTAAAGCTATACCGGAGCGTCGCTGCGTCCTAACGGGCGAAACCGCTGTAAAGCCGCGGTTATTTCGCTTTGCCCTTGCGCCTGATGGTACGCTTACCTTCGATTTAAAGCAGAAGCTGCCGGGGCGTGGCCTGTATATCCTGCCCGACAGGGCTGTGCTTGAGAAGGCTGTTGCGAAAGGCAAGTTACGCGGACTTGCAGCACGGCATTTCAAAATCCCTGCTGCGGATATCGCCGTTTCACCCGATTTGGTGAACCAGATTGAAGCCCTGATGCGCCAGCGGGCCTTGTCTGTCCTGGGTCTTGAGCGCAAGGCAGGGCGCGTCTTTGTGGGCGCCGATGCGGTGGAGAAGGCTGCACAATCGGGCAAAGCATCCGCCCTTCTCCACGCCAGCGACGGCGCTGGAGATAGCGGCAAGTTTAGGGCCCGCGCCGTCGAAGCGGGCATTCCAGTGATCACAGACTTCAATCGGACCGATTTGAGCTTGGCATTGGGCAGGGAAAATGTGGTACACGCTGCGCTCTCGCAGCGCGGTGCCTGGCAAACCCTTTTGGAATTGGCCGAGGCATATGGCGCCTTTGTCAATGATAGAAGATCAGATAAAGGCTCTAGCGTATTGGCGGAGCGGGATAAAACACGAGAAGGGCCGTAATGACCGAAGAAAAAAAGCTAACGCTGTCTGGCCGAAAGACACTTGGCGTCCGCACGACTGTTGAAACTGGAAAGGTTCAGCAAGCCTTCTCGCATGGCCGCAAAAAATCTGTTGTGGTGGAGCGTAAACGCAAGCGTGTACTGCGCAAAGGCGATGAGCCGGAGGTGAAGGATGAGGCGCCGCAGCCTGAGCTGGAGGCAAAGCCGGAGCCTGCAGTAGAAGAAAAACCTGCTAAGCAGGCGGACAAAGCATCGCAACCAAAGGGCCGCGAGGCGCGCCAAGATATGGTGCGCGAGGCAATGAAGCGGGCGGAAGAAGAACGCCGTCTTGCTGAAGCAGAGCGGCGCAAACGCGAAGACGAAGCGAAAAAAGAAGAAGCGGAACGCGAACGGCTAGCCCGCGAAGCGCGCGAAGAAGCAGAGCGCGCAGAGGCCAAGGCACGCGAGGAAGCGCGCCGCAAACCGCAAAAGGATGCTGCAAAAACTCAGGATGTCGATCCGGCGGCGGCTTTGCCTGCCGACGCAGATGGCGACACGCAGCGCCGCAAAGGCAAGCCAGCCAAAGCGCGTGACGAACAGGCCCAGCCGAAACCCACGCGAAGCCGGGGCGGCGAACGTCGCCGCGCTGGTAAGCTGACGGTTGCGCGCGCTCTGGATGACGACGACGAAGAGCGTACACGGTCTTTGGCGGCCCTGAAGCGGGCACGAGCCAAGCAAAAGACAGGCGGCGCTGGCCAAAGCCAGAAATCCGGCTCTAAGGCGCCGCGTGAAATCACGGTGCCTGAAGCGATTACGGTGCAGGAGCTTGCCAACCGGATGGCCGAGAAAGGCGCCGACGTTGTTAAAACGCTCATGAATATGGGCATGATGGTCACGATCAACCAGACGCTGGATCAGGATACTGCTGAGCTGGTGGTCACGGAGTTTGGCCACACTATTAAACGCGTGTCTGAGTCTGATGTGGAAATCGGCTTGGTCGGTGATGAGGATGTGGCGGACGATCTGCAGGCGCGCTGGCCGGTGGTAACCGTCATGGGCCATGTGGACCACGGCAAAACCTCTTTGCTGGACGCCATTCGTCAAGCCGATGTCGTGTCTGGCGAGGCAGGCGGCATCACGCAGCATATCGGCGCGTATCAAGTGAAAATCCCGTCCGGCGATAAGATCACGTTCCTCGATACACCGGGCCACGAAGCTTTCACGCAAATGCGCGCGCGGGGCGCCAGCGTCACGGATATTGTCATCCTGGTGGTGGCTGCTGACGATGGCATCATGCCGCAAACCATTGAGGCGATTAATCACGCGAAGGCGGCGGACGTGCCCATGATCGTGGCGATTAATAAGATCGACCGGGAAGGCGCAGACCCAAACAAAGTGCGCAACATGCTGCTCCAGCATGAAGTGATTGTCGAAAGCATGTCCGGTGACGTTCAGGAAGTGGAAGTCTCCGCTCTGAAGAAAACCAATATCGATAAGCTCTTAGAGTCAATTGCGCTGCAAGCCGAGCTCTTGGAACTCAAGTCGAATCCGGACCGGGATGCCGAAGGCGTGGTCATTGAAGCCCGCCTTGATAAAGGCCGTGGCCCGTTGGCAACGGTGCTTGTCAATCGCGGCACGCTTAGGGTCGGCGACATCTTCGTCTGCGGCGCTGAGTGGGGCCGTGTACGGGCGCTGATCGATGATCGTGGGCAGCAAATTAAAGAAGCCGGTCCTGCCATGCCGGTTGAGATCCTAGGCCTGCAAGGCACGCCCTCTGCTGGTGATGATTTCGCCGTCGTCGAAAACGAAGCGCGCGCCCGCGAGGTGTCTGAATATCGTCAAGCGCAAATCCGCCAGAAGCGTACGGCCACTGCGCCGGCCTCCATGGAAAGCATGTTCTCCAAAATGAAGGAGAAGCAGGCGGAAAGCTTCCCGGTTGTTATCAAAGGCGATGTTCAAGGCTCTGTTGAAGCCATTGGCGCCGCGCTGGAAAAGCTCTCCAACGATGACATCAAGGTCAATGTGTTGCACAGCGCTGTTGGCGGCATTACCGAAAGCGACATCACCTTGGCGGCGGCCTCTGAAGCACTCATCATCGGCTTCCAAGTCCGTGCCAATAAACAAGCGCGGGATTTGGCGGATAAAGAAGGTGTGCCGCTCAAATATTATGCCATCATCTATGACTTGATTGATGATGTGCGGGCCGCCATGGCCGGGCAGCTTGGCCCCGAAATCGTGGAGCAGGTCATCGGCACCGCGCTTGTCAAAGAGGTGTTCTCCGCTGGTAAAGCCGGCAAGGCAGCTGGCTGTCAGGTCACGGAAGGCAGCATCCAGGTGGAAGCCAAAGCGCGGATCATGCGTGACAATGTCATTCTCTATACCGGCCAAATCGGTTCGCTGCGGCGCTTTAAAGACGATGTGCCGGAAGTGCGCAACGGCCTTGAGTGCGGCATGACCTTCGAGAACTTCGCGGATATCAAGCCTGGTGACGAGGTGCAGGTTTATAAAGAAGAACAGCGCGAACGGGTCATTTAGGCATCGCGTATGAAACACAAAAGCGCCAAAGGGGCGCCATCTGTGCGCCTGTTGCGGGTGGGGGAGAGCCTTCGCCACACCCTGTCTGACATGCTCTCGCGCAATGCCCTTGGGCTTGCGGAGCTGGAAGGGTATTCGATTACGGTCAGTGAGGTGCGGGTCAGCCCAGACCTGCGCCATGCCACAGCTTTCGTCATGCCGCTTGGGGGTTCTGATCGGGACACTATGATGGCCATCCTCACCCGTGTCGCGCCTGCCTTTCAAAGCGCGCTCGGCAAGTCAGTCCAGACCAAATATACGCCGCGGCTGACCTTCCGTCTGGATGAGAGCTTTGATGAGGCTGGCCGCATCGAACGGCTGTTGAGCCAACCCCGCGTGAAGGCGGACTTAGACAAAGACAGCTAGGCCGTAGACTCATAAATGGAAATGCCCGTGACGCCGCAAAAAATGAAGTGTGGCAAGGAGTT
>CAKZYD010000407.1 GCA_937884085.1 uncultured Sphingomonadales bacterium
GTCCAGGGTGCTACCTAAAAGCCGTGTTCTTCTACTGTGTGGAAGGTCTGCTGACATTCGGCTCATGCCAGAGCCACCAATTTAACAACGATGTTGGCGCAATATTATGAGTGTTACGGAAGACGAAAAACGAATTGACCGGATTGTCGGTCAAAATATTAGAATGAAGCGAACTCAAAGGAAGATGTCGCAAGAAACCGTCGGTAAAGCGCTCGGGGTTACCTTTCAACAAGTCCAGAAAATTGAAAAAGGCGTCAATCGAATAGGCGCAGGTCGCCTGGCTCTTCTCGCAAGCGTGCTAGACTGTGATGTGATGGACTTATACTCAGCCCCAAAAGGAGACCCTGAGGCAACGCATGTTTTGAGCGCTTTGCTGGAACAAGAGAGCGACGAGCAATTCCTAGACGCGGTTTCAGCGCTTCCCATCAGAGTAAAAAAGCACCTTTGGGATCTCGTTCATGCGATTAATGACCCCGATTGAAAACGGGCTTTGTTGGCGCATTGCTCATTTGTTATTTTTCCGAATGCGTCTGGGTCCGGCTAATCACCATGATCTTTGGCTAATCTGTTTTCATCGTCCACGACGGTCAGCGTGCAATCGGCCTTATTCCAAGACCAGATCACGATATTAACATCGTTGGGAGTTGCGCCACGAGCGAAGCTGGGCACCTTCATTGCTTGGAAACCTTTTTGAATAAGCGTCTCTGCAAATGCCTGTGTTTTGGATGTTCCGTTCATGGGCATTTCATCGCGCCATGTTCGTGTCGCAAGCGCACGAGGAGTCATATTGTGGCTGGCGAGTTGGTCTCTATCCGTTGCATCGAAAACAGCCGCAAGGTCAGCCTCATAACTCACCAATACTGTGGGCTGCAGCTGACCGACCTGGTTGATTTCCAAGATAGCTGTTTGAATGCTCAGCGTTACATATAGGGCAGGACGGCCCTTTCGATTAAAGCGGCCGCCATAGCGAGCAGCACCATCACCTGACAATGGGTTGCGCGCATAAACCGGATTGAGCGCGCGATAGACCAGCCCAGAATATCTCAGCCCTTTGGCCGTCAAGCAAAGACACCTGCATCAACGGCGTCGACATATTCAAGCACATCACTTGCTCTACCCTCTTTGACCAACTGCATCGCCGTCCATCCACTAAATCCTGCGAGAGGCTCGGAGCGATACCAGGCATAGGCCATTAATGACGAGCCAAAGCGCGGTTCTACTTTGTTGATAACTTCGATCATCTCGCGCAAACGCGTTTGGGTTTTAGTTGAGCGTATGCGGTCGCGCCGCTGCACCGCATCACGGCCCAAACCAGCACTTTGCGCAATATCATCTTTCGTCGTTTTCAGAAGCGCTGCTATTTTTGCAGGCGCCAAATATCCCGCGTCAATCAAATCTGACTGCATATTCACACTCCTTTTTACATAAAGTAGCGTCAATCGGAGTGGCTGACAAGAGACTTACACGTAAATCATTGAGGCTCCTAATACCTCAGCTCCGACGCATAGCCACCTTCCAATGGCCGAAGAACAAGGGCATGCCGTTTGCTAAGGTGTCGATCTTTCATGATCTGACACGGATTGCGGCCACCAGATCCAATAAGGGTTCCGTTCCGGTAGAGGGCAGAATAGTAAGCTTAGGAAAAACGGACATTCAGAACCTTGGGTAAACAGGTTAAAAGAGAGCCCTTAGCGGACATTAGCAAGTACAAGGCAATGCTGTGTTCGTTAAGTTTTTTTCTTACGACGTTCTAGCCATCGCTTCCATTCGACAACATCAATCGAAGGTCCGCTGAGGCCCATGCGAATACCGGGCATTTCAGAGTCGGAAGCATCGCCATCTTCGTTTGATAGGGATTGTACAAATAATATCGCATCTTGTTGAAATGCCTCACACATGTCTTTGTGAGCTGTGTTTATGGGTACCATCGCGAGAGCTTCATCAAAACTCGGACCAAGGTCTGCTCGTCGGCTTAACGCATGTCGGAAGGCGTCCAAAAGGCGATTGATGTAGGTTTGTAAATTGGTGATTAGATCATCGCATTTGGAGGACTGTTCATCACTATAGAATATTACGAAGGATTGGATTGTTTTTATCGAATTTGTTAACTCTGGGCAATCTTGCATGATTTCAAAAGCGACAGATGATGTGATACGGGTCATTTATTCTTGCCTC
>CAKZYD010000408.1 GCA_937884085.1 uncultured Sphingomonadales bacterium
GTCAAAGTTCAGGACCAAAGTGAAGGGATCGCACCGGAGCACATTCCCCGACTTTCAGAGAGATTTTATCGCGTGGATACGGCGCGGTCGAGGCAGATTGGCGGTACGGGCTTAGGCCTTGCCATCGTTAAACATATCATGGAGCGCCACGGTGGAGAGCTCCTGATAGACAGCAAGCTTGGGATAGGGTCCACCATGGAACTGGTCTTTCCTTCGGTGCGCGAAGATACCAGCGCCGCTCTCGCCCAGCCAACCTTGGCCGCATCGAATGGGCGAATTGCCCAATGACGCCGTGCGCCAGCCTGCTAATTGTGGTTGTTGGTCTTTTCCTCTTCACCAGCACACAGGCCACGGCACGGGATTTCATTCGCATTGTCGGTTCGTCCACGGTGTTTCCTTTCGCAGCGCTGGTGGCAGAAGAGTTTTCACTGAAGACGCCTTATGCAACGCCAATTATTGAGCAACTTGGGACTGGGGGCGGCTTTAAGCTCTTTTGCGGAGGCCTCGGAACGTCTGGTCGATTTGATTACCCCGATATCGCCAATGCGTCTCGCACAATAAAGCCCGACGAACGCGCAGAATGTTTACGCAACGGCGTCCAAGACATCATGGAGCTAAAGATTGGCTATGACGGCATTGTCCTTGCCAACGTGAGAGGCGGGTCACCGGTAAGCCTATCTCTCACGCAACTGTATTTAGGCTTGGCTGCGCGGATTCCGCGAAAGACGCTGAACGGCTATGCGCTGATCGACAATCCCCACCAGTTGTGGAGTGATGTAGGGCCAGATTTGCCAGATATTCCTATTTTAGTCTATGGGCCGCCGCCGAGTTCCGGCACCAGGGATGCTTTTGTTTCAGGTGCTCTGCTGCCTGGATGCTTAAAGTATATGGAGACACTCGGCGCTGTTTCGCTGCGGCCAGACTGTGAGAGGCTGCGCGCGGATGGCCGTTTCATTGAGGCCGGAGAAAGCGATAATTTTATCGTCCAACGGCTGAGGCAAAACCCAAATGCTGTCGGCATTCTACCGTTTGCAAGCGTGGACCAAAATCCAGGCATTATGCAAAGCTTTGCGATTGAAGGCATTATGCCGGACCAGGATTCAATTTCCTCAAGACGCTATCCAATCGCCCGGCCCATGTACATTTATGTGAAAGTTGCACACGCGTCTGCAATTCCCGGCCTGACGGGTTTTGTAGAAGAGTTTCTTAGTCGCAACGCAATGGGACCCTATGGATATCTAATTGATAAAGGTCTGGTTAGGTTGCCCCAAAACGAGTGGGTCGATAGCCAAGTTGTAGCGTCCCGGCTACAAAAGAATGTCTCTGCCAGCCCATGACACCTTCCCATCTGTTGTCACTGGGCGTGATCATAAGCGCCTGTTTTTTTCTCTTCGCGCGCTTCCGCATTCGCGCTGCCACGTTGCAAGAGCAGGCGCCATCCACATCACTGCCGCGATTTTACGGCTGGTATGCCGCCGTTTTGGCGTTTGTGCCGATTTTTCTTGGCGTGTGCATTTGGGTTTTTGCAAGCACCACCATAGTAGAAATCCTGCTAGTAAACCGACTTGACAGCTTGTTTGCATCCCTTCCTGAGGGTGGGCGAGACCGGTTTTTGGCTGAAATGTACAGCTTTTTGGATGGTCAACCGCTCAGAACACCATCGCCGGATATTGCGGCAGCAGCAAATATGCTGATCGGTTTGCGCACGCCTGTTGTTACCACGATTATCGCCCTTTCTACCGTCGGGGCTTTGAGCCTAGGGTTCTTAGCGCTGCGCTTCATAGAGCCTCGTTTCAACGCCCATGCGCATATCGACAGGACAGTAGTATTTTTGCTCTTGCTGTGCAGCATTCTGGCTATAATCGCCACTCTTGGCATCATTCTGTCCTTGCTATTCGAAACTGTTCGATGTTTTGAATTCGTTTCTATCTGTCAGCTCTTCTCAACCGACTGGTTGCCGAGGGCTGGCAATCAAACGGCGTTAGATGGAGATGCGGGTAAATACGGCGTCTTAGCCTTGTTTTCGGGAACCTTTTTGATCAGTTTTGTTGCGATTTCCATTGCTCTACCAATTGGGCTGTTGGTGGCTGTTTATCTATCTCAATATGCCAGTCACAGCACGCGTCGGATCAGTAAGCCAATGCTGGAACTGCTCGCCGGAATTCCAACTGTGGTCTATGGCTTTTTCGCAATTGTCTTAGTTGGGCCTTTCCTCCAACGCATCGGCGGTTTCTTGGGGCTAGACGTTGCACCCCAAAGCGCGATGGCAGCCGGCGCTGTTATGGCAATTATGATAATACCTTATGTTTCCTCCTTGTGCGATGACGCTTTAAGCGCTGTCCCAAGCGCCCTTCGCAATGGCTCTCTGGCACTGGGTTCGACCACGGCAGAAACAGTCCTAAACGTCTTGCTTCCTGCGGCTTTACCAGGAATTTCGAGCGCAGTGTTGCTTGCAGTCTCTCGGACGATCGGGGAAACCATGATTGTCTTAATGGCCGCTGGACTTGCGGCCAACCTCACGCTCAATCCCCTGGCTTCGGTGACCACCGTGACCGTCCAAATTGTTCAATCTGTAACAGGCGATGTTGAATTCGACAGTGTCAAAACGCTCTCAGCATTCATGCTTGGAATGCTCCTGTTTGTAACGACCTTGATGATGAATGTGTTCGCGTTCTCGTTGCGCCGCCGTGGCATATCACATGGCGAGGTTTGAGACATGACGTTCGCACAGACCGTTAGCACAAAGCGAAAGCTATCAAGCCGCAATCGGGCGGATACAGCTTTCAAAATGCTTGGTCGCGGCGCGTTATTGCTCGCTTTCTGCAGCCTCCTAGCGCTGGCAATCGCAATTTTTTCAAGGACACTGCCAGCCTTGACACATCATCAAATCACGCTTGATGTGGCATTCGAGCCCGATGCATTTGACTATCAAACATCGGCGCCAAGCGGGACTGACGCATCCTATCGTCTGATTTATGCCAACTATGGCCAAATTGTTGGGAGGAGTTTGGAAAAAGCCTTTCCAGAGATTGTAGACCCCGCTGAAAAACGGGCGTTACGCAGGCTCGTGTCTCCAACGGCGCGCATGCAATTGCGTGATCGCGTTCTGGCGAACCCGAGCTGGATCGGAACGAAACAGCGGGTGGCACTCTATGTTTCGAAAGGCGCGGAGAATATTTTAGACGCCAACGAAGAAACCGTTGATCCACAGCTTACACTTTGGCTTACCCAACTACAGGATCGCAGAGCGTTATCCACAACGTTCAAATCCACCCTGTTTACGCGCGGAGATTCGCGTGAACCGGAGTCTGCCGGCCTTTTGGCTGCCTTGGTCGGCTCCTTATTAACGATCGCCGTATCTGTTGCGATATCCTTCCCAGTTGGCTTGTTAAGTGCCGTCTATCTGGAGCAATTTGCCACGCGCAGCAGACTCACCGACATCATTGAGGTCAATATCAACAACCTGGCTGCGGTGCCTTCCATCCTGTTTGGGTTATTGGGACTTGCGGTCTTTATCAACGTATTTCATATGCCCCGGTCTTCTCCGCTTGTCGGCGGACTAACGCTTTCATTGATGATGCTGCCAACGATCATCATAGCATCCAGAGCAGCTTTGTCGGCCGTGCCGAACGCACTGAAAGCAGGGGCTTTAGCCGTGGGTGCAAGCCCTGTTCAGGCAATATTTCATCATGTCGTCCCGCAAGCCATGCCAGGCATTATAACTGGCACTTTGTTAGCGATCGCCCAAGCGCTTGGTGAGACAGCGCCGCTCCTGCTGCTAGGCATGGTCGCCTTCATTGTGGATCTCCCTTCTGAGTTCACAGATGCAGCGACAGCATTGCCGGTGCAAATCTATATGTGGGCAGAAAGTCCAGAAACCGCGTTCTCAAACAATGCGGCAGCGGCTGTTGTTGTCTTGTTGTGTCTGCTACTAGCCCTTAATTCACTAGCTATGATCCTACGATCCCGGTTTCAAAAGCGCATATGAACGTCGACCCATCCAACGCGTTAATGAGAGACGCTGAAGCGGCTTCCGCAGAGGGCATCCCGCCAAAGATGGTCGCACGCAGCGTGAATGTGCATTACGGCGCAACCCATGCGCTAAAGGACGTCAGCTTAGATATCCAAGGGTATGAAGTGACGGCGCTCATTGGGCCCTCAGGATGCGGCAAATCCACAGTTTTGCGATGTTTCAATCGCATGAACGAGATGTTTGAAAATACGCAGACATCTGGGCAAGTGACCATCGATGGTATGGACATCTACGCACGCGACATAGACGTCGTCGCCTTGCGCGCCCGCGTTGGTATGGTGTTCCAGCGCCCTAACCCGTTTCCAAAGTCAATTTTCGACAATATTGCTTACGGACCACGCATTCACGGACTTGCAGAGACGAAAGAGGATTTAGAACAAATTGTTGAAGCGTCTCTGCAACGCGCTGGCCTCTGGGATGAAGTTAAAGATCGCCTGAAGCAATCGGGCACAGCATTATCAGATGGTCAGCAGCAACGCCTCTGCATAGCCCGCGCAATTGCTGTGCAGCCGGAAGTCATCTTGATGGACGAACCCTGTTCTGCCCTAGACCCTATCG
Source organism: uncultured Sphingomonadales bacterium (assembly GCA_937884085.1). GTDB lineage: Bacteria > Pseudomonadota > Alphaproteobacteria > Sphingomonadales > CAKZYD01 > CAKZYD01. The sequence continues at coordinate 4,592 of CAKZYD010000408.1, forward strand.
CGACCGGGAAGATTGAAGAGCTCATTGAAGAGTTGCGTACCGGGTTCACCATCGTGATTGTAACCCACTCCATGCAGCAAGCCGCACGCGTCTCGCAACGCACCGCCTTTATCAGTCGTGGTGAACTTGGTGAATACGGCCCGACCGTAGAAATGTTCACAAAACCGAGACATGAACGCACTAAAGACTACATAATGGGCAGGTATGGATAGCCTGTACATCTGCCAGTAGCTCTGGAATAAGCGCGCCATGTTACCGAAACACAATCTCAAGGCGTATGATGCCGAGCTGACAGAGCTGCGCGCGCTTATCAGCCAAATGGGCGGTATGGCGCAGTCGCTGCTCGAAGATGCCGTGGCAGCACTGCTATCCAGAGACAGCGCGCGGGCGCAATCGCTAATTAGCGATGACGAAGCCATTGACGCTTTGGAAATTGAAGTTGAACGCCTGGCTGTTCAAACAATCGCTTTACGCGCGCCGATGGCCGATGATTTGCGAGAAATTATTTGTGCGCTCAAAATTTCATCGATCCTAGAGCGCATTGGCGACTATGCGAAAAATATCGCCAAACGCACTACAGCGCTGAGCGATGATGACATATCAGATCACATCTCGATTTTGCCGGAGATGGCAAGGTTGGCCAGCGGTATGATCCAAGCGACATTAGATGCGTTTGTGGAGCGAGACGCAGAAAAGGCCGCAGATGTCCGCGACAGAGATATCCGAATCGATACGATCTACAATACCCTTTTCCGGGATATGCTCAGCCATATGACTGAAAATCCGGACGCAATCACACCATCAACACATGTACTTTTTATTGCGAAAAACATTGAACGCATAGGGGATCACGCCACAAACGCTGCAGAAATGGTCTATTACAGCGCCACCGGTAACATTCTTGAAACAGATAGACGAAAGAACGATAGCACGTCCTATACGACGCGTGATGAAATAGACCAAAATTAACAAAGCCTGGGAAGCAGGGTAGGAAGCGATGGAAACAGCAACACTTGCACCAAATCCAAGTACGAGCGGGATCAAACCGCGCATCTTAATTGTGGAAGACGATCTGCACATAGCCGAACTCGTCAGATATAATTTGGATCGCGAAGGCTTTGACGTTTCGCATTGCGATGACGGAGAGGAAGCGCTCCTCAAAGCGGAGGAAGATAGTCCCGATTTAATCGTTCTGGATTGGATGCTACCGCATGTCTCGGGGATCGAGGTTTGTAGGCAGTTGCGCCGCCGCGCTGGCACACTCAGCATCCCAATCATCGTGCTGACCGCGCGGACTGAGGAATCCGACAAAATTCGCGGCCTAGAAACGGGCGCGGATGATTACATGACCAAGCCGTTTTCGCCGCGCGAACTTATCGCTCGCATCAATGCTGTACTCCGGCGAACACGCCCTGCGCTAACCGGCGCTACATTGAACTACGCTGATATCGCGATGGACACGACAACCCACAAAGTAACCCGCGGCGATAGGCAGGTGCGGCTTGGACCGACAGAATTACGCTTGCTGCGGCATTTTTTAGAGCATCCAGGGCGCGTGTTTTCACGCGAGCAGTTGCTCGATTCTGTCTGGGGTCACGATGTTTATGTAGAGCAGCGGACTGTTGACGTCCATATCCGGCGCCTGCGCAAGGCGTTGAATCAGAAAGGCGAGTCTGACATTATTCGCACGGTCCGAAGCGCTGGATACGCACTGGACGCCAGTATCCATTAGACTTGTTCAGTCAGGATCTAATAACGCTGGCCCATCGTTGCGCACATTGCCAACCGCCTGATTGGCTGGACGAATGCTAAAGCGCTCCAAGTCTGGAAGCAGATCCATCGACAATGGGTTTGGCGGACGATGCGTCTCATGGTCCATCCACACACGCGTTCCCTCAGCGCTCAGCACCAAAGGCATTCGTCCATGGACATTTTCCAAATCACCTATGGCTGGGCGTGTCACTATTGTCGCCGACAGAAGGTGTGAAGCGCCATCTGGCCCAGTCCACAGATCACAAAGACCGGCGAAGACAATCGGCGCATAGTTATCGCTCGCCATGACATACGGCCTTTTTCCATCTCCTAAATCCGCCCACTCATACCAGCCGTTGGCAGGGATTAGGCAGCGGTGATGCCGATAGGCCCCGCGGAAATAGGGCTTTTCATGAACCGTTTCCGCCCGTGCATTGAATACAGCCGTTTTGGGTAGCGTCTTCATCCAAAAGGGAACAAGGCCCCAACGCATTGGCACCAGGCAGGGGCCTATTTCCGGCTGTATAGAGTAGACCAAGATGCTTTGGGTTGGCGCGAGGTTGTAATGCGGGCTCCAATCAAGACCCGATTTAATCCTGAATAGGTTCAAAAGGTCGCTGACGCTTGAGATGCAAAGGAAACGGCCACACATAGCAGAAGTATCAAGCACAGCTTGCCTGTTTAAGGGACCCTTTTTTGAAACGCAATTACCCTGAAAGACCAATTGCAGCGGTCGGTGTCGTGCTTTTAAGGCAGGACATGGTGGCGCTTATACAGCGTGGCAACCCGCCCAAAAAAGCCCAATGGAGTTTGCCTGGCGGTGCGCAGTGCGTTGGCGAAACCATTCAAGCAGCTGTTCAACGAGAAGTCTTTGAGGAAACAGGTCTGCGCATTACGGCGAATGGCTTGGTCGATGTTGTCGACTTTGTTGAGCGGGATGAGGCTGGACTGGTTCAGTATCATTATACGCTTATTGACTATTGGGCAGAGACCGAGGACACCGACCTCACAGCAGGTGATGATGCAAGCGACGCCCGGTGGGTCCCCCTTGCCGAGCTGGATGCGCTGCCTATTTGGTCTGAGACTAAGCGAGTCATACTGAAGGCCGCAGAGTTGCGAGAGAGAGCCCATGGTTGACCGTCCCAATAGCCGCAACTTGATTGGAACGCTCGCTTTACTGGCCGGGCTAGGACTTTATGGCCTGATTATCGCGGAGCTATCTGTTCGGATGGGAGATCTGCCTTTCCTCGTTGAAATGGTCTTCTACATCATCGCGGGCTTGGTTTGGTTATGGCCCGCACGCGCGCTGGTGCGATGGATGCTTGCTCCCGGTGTTGAGGGCGATGGAACCGACTAGCTGGCCACTTCTGCCACAGCGGTGGGCAAGACATAATCCTTAAATTGCTCTCGCAGCCTCAACTTTTGGATCTTTCCAGTGGCCGTATGCGGAATGTCATCAACAAAGGCTACGTCATCAGGCAGCCACCATTTCGCAACTTTTGGGGTGAGGAACTCAAGAATATCCGCCTTAGAAACCGTCATCCCGTCTTTTTTTACGATTACTAGAAGGGGCCGCTCGTCCCACTTTGGGTGCGCGACACCAATCACGGCTGCCTCCGCAACCGCAGGATGGCCAACGGCTGCATTCTCCAAATCAATCGATGAACTCCATTCGCCGCCGGATTTGATCACATCTTTCGCACGATCAGTGATTTGCAAGAAGCCAAGCGGATCAATGATGGCAACGTCTCCGGTGTCAAACCAACCATCCTTGTCTAAAATCGAACCACCTTCAGATTTAAAGTACTCGCCGGCAATCCAGGGGCCACGCACCAGAAGATTGCCATATGACTTGCCATCACGCGGTAGTTCATTGCCCGCTTCGTCGACAATTTTCATCTCGACACCATAGATCGACCGGCCTTGCTTGGCTTTGACATCCAATACGGTGTCGTGCGGCGCATCTTTCAGCGCGTGGTTTACGCTGCCGACAGACCCAAGCGGACTTAACTCGGTCATGCCCCAAGCATGATTGACTTGGACATCATATTTGGTTTCAAACGCTTCAATCATCGACCGCGGTGCCGCTGAACCGCCTATCGTTACGCGCTTGAGGTGCGGCAGCTTAGCGCCTGTTTTTTCCAAATGTTGCAGCAAGCCCAGCCAAACGGTTGGAACCGCCGCTGTAATTGTGATGCGTTCATCATTTAAGAGCTTTAGCAGTGTGTCTCCATCAAAGTGCGGCCCATTTAAAACCAACTTGGCCCCTGTAACGCTGGTTGCATATGGCACGCCCCATGCGTTTGCATGGAACATTGGAACAACTGGGAGCATCGTGTCCGTAGCGCTGACGGCAAGCGTATCGGCCATGCATGCCGCATACGTATGAAGAACCGTTGAGCGGTGGGAGTATAAAACACCCTTGGGGTTTCCAGTGGTCCCAGAGGTATAGCACAGACCTACCGCTGCATTTTCATCCTCAACGTCCGGCCAGCTATAGTCACCCGACTGTTCTGCGATAAGGCTTTCATAAGCAAGGACTTCGAGCCCACCGATGTTTGGACAATGAGCCTCGTCCGTCATTGCCACAAAAACTTTGGTTGACGTGAGTGCTGACGCGATATTTTCGATGATAGGCGCGAAGGTGATATCAAACAGCAGGACTTTATCTTCTGCATGATTGATGATGTAGGTAATTTGATCAGCAAACAGGCGCGGGTTCACTGTGTGAATGATGGCCCCCATACCTGTGGCGGCGTACCAACACTCCAGATGCCGGTGCGTATTCCAGCCGAGAGTCGCAACTCGGTCTCCAGGCTCGACCCCAAGAGCAGTTAAGGCTTGGGCCAATTGTTTTGCCCGTTTAAGGCAAAGCCCGTAGTTACCGCGAAACGTCTTTCCTTCTGGAGTCAGACTCACAACGGGCACGTTCGCGTGGTTCAGCTCACAGTGATTTAAAATACTGGCAACGGAAAGCTTGAAGTCTTGCATAAGCCCACGCATCACAATCTCCCCAATGAGGTGTTTTTTCTTATTTTGGCGAAATGCCAGCGGGGATCAAGAGCAGGCCGAAACCGTCCTGTGCTTCCTCTCTAAATTTTTTAAAATACACGGTCACAGTCTTGCCCTTGTCGCCCCCTAGCCTTTTCAGCGAAAACACAATATGTTGAATTTCTGAGAAAGCCTGACACAAGGACTAGAGAACTATGCACGAACGACATGATCGTCGATGGGTCGTTAAGACAGCAAGCGCAGCTGGGCTTTTTGCCGCTGCAAGCTGCTCAACGGGACGATCACAAGCACCGTCGCAGCCACCGCAGGGCAACGCAGCACCGCCTGGAACGGTCACGGCACAAACCATCGACCCAAATACCGGCCAGCCCATAGACCCCAATACGGGTGCACCAGTTGATTCAACCTATGATGAAGAAACCATTCTGGATGCAGCCCGCGATGTCTTTGGGGACGGGGCTGAAGGCCTTGCCGGGCTTATAGAGCGGTTATTCTCAGAGAACGGACGGCCAAATGCGTATATTACGGGCGAAGAAGCAGGCGGAGGCTTCATTGGCGCCCTGCGCTATGGCGGCGGTGCACTTTATCACAAAGTAGAAGGCGAACGGCCAATCCACTGGACGGGTCCATCCATAGGGCTCGAGCTGGGAGGCAATGCGGCCAAGAGCTTCATGCTGGTTTACAGCCTATATGATACGGAGGAAGTCTACATGCGCTTCCCAGCGGTCGAAGGCCAGGGCTATTTTGTCGGCGGGATAGGCGTGAACTACCTGCAGCGCAAGAAGATCAAAGTCGCCAATGTGCGCTTAGGCATAGGCCTGCGCTATACAGCAAACCTCGGCTATGTGAAGTTCACTAAGTCCTCGACGATAAACCCGTTTTAGCAAACGGGCCGACTTCAAAAGTCACAAAGGTCACACCTGGATTATTAAAGAGCGGTCGTACCTATCAAAGAGCGGCTGGCGCGAAAGCACCTGTATCCGCCATTATATGAAGGTTGAAGGCTGTAGGAAAGTTTGACCCAGCCCATCGGTTCCAACCATCGCCTCTCATGCTCATCCCATAGACATGTTTTGTCGCTTCTGATCTAGGCTAAGCGGCCTAATTCTTGGCCTTGTCCACCAGCTGGTTTTCTTTGAGCCATGGCATCATGGCGCGCAACTTTTCGCCGGTCTCTTCGATGCTGTGCGCACCTTGGAGCTTGCGCTTTGCCTTCATGACGGGGTTGCCCATGCGGTTGTCGGTGATGAAGGTGTTGACGAATTTGCCTTGCTGGATGTCGTCGAGAACGCGCTTCATCTCCGCCTTGGTTTCGTCGGTAATGATGCGGGGGCCTGTTGCGTAATCGCCATATTCAGCCGTGTTGGAGATCGAATAGCGCATGTTGGCAATGCCGCCTTCATACATCAGGTCGACGATGAGTTTGACCTCATGGAGGCACTCAAAATAGGCCATTTCTGGCGCGTAGCCAGCTTCCGTCAGCGTTTCAAAACCAGCCATGATGAGGTGGCTTAAGCCGCCGCACAGAACCGCTTGCTCACCAAACAGGTCGGTTTCGCATTCTTCCTTGAACGTGGTCTCAATGGTACCGGCACGGCCACCGCCAACAGCTGCCGCGTAGCTCACGCCCAGGTCATGCGTGTTGCCGGATGCATCTTGAGCCACGGCGAGCAAGCATGGCACGCCGCCGCCGCGCTGATATTCAGAGCGAACAGTGTGGCCCGGGCCCTTCGGTGCGACCATGAACACATCCAGGTCAGCACGCGGCTCAATCAGGCCGAAATGAATGTTCAGGCCATGCGCGAAGGCCAGCGCGGCGCCTTCTTTGATGTTTGGCGCAACATCGGTGGCGTAGATCTCCGCTTGATGCTCATCCGGCGCCAGGATCATCAGCACATCCGCCCAAGCGGCCGCCTCTGCATTGCTCATCACGCTAAAGCCTGCGTTTTCCGCTTTCGCCCGTGTTGCAGAGCCTTCGCGTAGGGCAATGGCGACTTCAGCGACGCCGCTGTCACGAAGATTGGCTGCGTGCGCGTGGCCTTGGCTGCCATAGCCAATGATGGCGACTTTTTTGGTTTTGATGAGATTGACGTCTGCGTCACGGTCATAATAGACGCGCATCGGCGAGCCCCTTTTCTTGTCTGACTAAAAAATTTGGATGTCGTCTAAAGTGCTTCCGCGCCGCGCGCAATGGCCGCGACGCCTGTTCGGGATATTTCCACCAGGCCAAGCGGCTGCATGAGCGAAATGAAGGCCTCAATCTTTTCGGTCGGGCCGGTGATTTCGAAGATGAAACTCTCAGTCGACGTATCGACCACCCGGGCGCGAAAAATATCGGCAATGCGGAGCGCTTCAACCCGGATATCGCCGGTGCCGCGCACTTTCACGAGGGCCATTTCCCGTTCAACGGATGGGCCTTCAACCGTCAAGTCGCGCACAGCGCGCACCGGGACGAGCCGCTCAAGCTGCGCCGTGATTTGGTCAATGACCATGGGCGTGCCGGACGTGACGACCGTTATACGGCTGACCGTGTTGTCGTCACTGATCTCAGCAACAGTCAGGCTTTCGATATTATAGCCGCGCCCTGAAAACAGGCCGATGACGCGGGCCAAGACACCCGCCTCATTGTCTACGATGACAGACATTGTATGGCGCGCGATATCCTCGCTGGCAGCGCTCATGTCTTCTCTTTCCTTCTGTATTTGATGGCCTGTTGGCCAGGCCAGACTGCCGCCTTAAACGAGCGCCTGACCCTCTTTGGATATTTTTCCAGATGCCCCCTCAGGACCCAGAATCATTTCATTATGCGCGGCCCCTGATGGCACCATCGGGTAGCAGTTTTCAAGTTTTTCAACCACACAATCGACGAACACAGGACCATCCGTCTCCATCATCTGCTTGATGCCGTCATCCAGGTCACTGGCTTTCTCAATACGAATGCCGGTCCAGCCGAAGCTTTCCGCCAGTTTAACGAAATCTGGCAATGAGTCGGAATAGCTACTGGAATAGCGCCCTTCATAGGTTAGCTGCTGCCACTGGCGCACCATGCCCATATACTCATTGTTCAAGGTGAACACCTTGACCGGCAAGCGGTACTGCGTAGCAGTGCCCATCTCCTGCAGATTCATCTGAATAGACGCCTCGCCCGCAATATCAATCACCAAAGCATCGGGATAGGCCAGCTGCGCACCAATCGCCGCTGGCAGGCCATAGCCCATAGTGCCGAGGCCGCCGGACGTCAGCCACTTATTGGGTTTATCAAAGCCGAAATACTGCGCGGCCCACATCTGGTGCTGGCCCACTTCCGTGGTAATGATAGGGCTCTTGTGATGGGTTAAATCAAACAGGCGCTTGACGGCATGTTGCGGCAGGATGCCCTCGCCTTTTTGCGCATAGGCAAGGCAATCGCGTGCGCGCCAGTCTTCAATCTGAGCCCACCAGTCTTTCACCTGCGGACGCGCACGATAGGCTTTAGCGCGCCATAGCTTCAGCATGTCTTCAAGAACATGGCCCACATCGCCAACGATGCCGATATCGACGTGGATATTCTTGTTGATGGAAGACCGGTCAATATCCACATGGATTTTCTTCGAGCCCGGTGAGAAGCCATCCACCCTGCCCGTCACCCGATCATCAAAGCGCGCACCCAAGCAAACCATCACATCGCAGCCGTGCATGGACATATTGGCTTCGTAGGTGCCATGCATGCCCAGCATGCCAAGGAATTGCTGGTCATCATGCGGCATGGCGCCAAGACCCATCAGTGTTGATGTGACGGGAAAGCCGGTTGCATGGGCGAATTCCCGCAGCAATTGACTTGCCGCAGGGCCAGCATTGATGATGCCGCCGCCGGTGTACAAAATTGGCCGCTCTGCTTCGGCCATCAGTTCAAGCGCCTCTTCGATCAGCGCGCGATCGCCTTTGATCTGCGGCTTATAGGTGCGATGCTCAACTTGGCCAATCGGCTTTACATAAGGTGCGTCTGCGACTTGGATGTTCTTGGGCAGGTCAATCACAACAGGACCAGGCCGGCCAGTTGTGGCGATGTGGAAGGCCTCAAACATGATTTGGCACAGGTCTTCTGACTTGTCGACGAAGTAGTTGTGCTTCGTGCAGTGCCGTGTGATGCCAACCGTATCGGCCTCCTGGAAGGCATCCGTGCCAACCAAGTGGGTCGCAACCTGCCCCGTCAGAACCACCATCGGAATCGAATCCAGCATCGCATCGGCAATGCCCGTGACCGTGTTAGTAGCGCCAGGACCTGACGTCACCAGGACAACGCCCGGTTTGCCAGTTGAGCGCGCATAGCCTTCCGCCGCGTGCGCAGCGCCTTGCTCATGACGCACGAGCACGTGATTGATTTTGCTGTGCTGGAATAGCGCATCATAAATCGGCAGCACAGCGCCGCCGGGATAGCCGAAAATCGTATCGACGCCCATGTCTTCGAGCGCGCGAATAATCACTTCCGCGCCGCTCATGATTTCAGGCTTTGCGGTCATGCCAGAGCGGCCAACAAGGCGGGGCCCGGCATCTTTCGGTGCGACACTCTTTAGGCTAGTCATCTGATTTATCTCAAGTTTTTTGCGCGTTTTTAAACCAATTACTCAGCGAGGCTGTGGGTTATATACAGACTTTACAAGAGTTCAAGTCGGTCGTCCCTATGCAATATAAGACTAAGTGTCAATAAATTATTGAAATAATATATCTCTGAAGAGAATTATTTTCTAATTTTATTGTGATAGACGTGTCCAATCAGCGAATTGATGACGGAACCACGTCAGTTGCCGCTTCGCAAACCGCCGCGTATCACGTTTTGCAAGCTCCACCGCCTCCTCAAAAGACAGCGCCTCACGCATATACTGCGCCAGCGGCGGCACGCCGACAGCCCGCAATATCGGCGTATCTGAAGCCAGGTCTTTGCGCATCAGCTCAGCCAGTTCGTCCAGTGCCCCAGCCGATAGCATAGCGTCCAGCCGGCGTTCACAGCGCGCATAGAGCGTCTCCCGATCCATCTCTGCTACCACGCGCAGCGCCGTCACACCTGGCTGATCGAGCAAGCCAGGCGCTGCTTGCTTTTGCCACTCGGCCAAGAGCGTGCCTGTCGCCAAGACCACCTCCAAAGCCCGGGCGATGCGCTGGCGATCATTCGGGGACAAACGCGCGGCGCCATCCGGGTCGAGCGCGGACAGCTGCTCATAGAGCGGCGCTGGTCCCTCCGCCTCCAGCTGCGCGCGCACAGACGTGCGAATGGCTGGGTCAATATCTGGAACATCGGCGATGCCCCTTAATAAGCTTCGCAGATATAGGCCCGTCCCACCGACCAATATGGGCAGCCGCCGATCGTCCCACGCTGACTGGATAGCCTGGAGCGCTAAAGCCGACCATCGAGCAGCAGAGCAAGCATCGTCCGGCGGCAGAAAACCATATAGGGCGTGCGGCGCTTGTGCGCGCTCCTGCGCTGTTGGCTGCGCAGTCAAAATCGGAATAGCGTCATAGACCTGCATGCTATCGGCGTTGATGATGGTGCTTGGCATATGGTCTGCGAGGTCAAGCGCGAATGCAGACTTGCCGGTCGCCGTTGCCCCTGCAATAACCACCAGCGGCTGGTCGGCGTCCTTCAGCGCAGACACCGTGTCTTTCAGTTTCACCAATGAGGTGGCTTGCGTGTCCACTCCTACCCTCGTCTTATGCGCCGCGCATGGTCAGCTCACTAGGGATGTCTTGGACCGGCTGCCACTAAAAAAGTCCAGCCTCACTTGGATTGAGCCAGAGACAGCCGCCTATACGGCAATACCCGCAACCGATGAGGACGCCTTAAAAAGCGCTCTGACGGCGGCCCCTCTCGACTGGCACATCCTACCGGGCGCGCCGAAGCCCAAGCGGCTTTTCCTGGCCGACATGGATAGCACTATGATTGAGATTGAGTGCATTGATGAGCTGGCGGACTATGCAGGCGTTAAAGCCGAGGTTTCCGCTGTCACCGAACGCGCAATGCGCGGTGAACTGGATTTCAGAGAAGCGCTCAACGCCCGCGTTCAGCTACTAGAAGGCCTCTCAGAAAGCGTTCTACAAGACTGTTACGAAGAGCGCGTCCGCTTTTCAGAAGGCGCCAAGGCGGCGGTGACAACGATGGCCGAAAACGGCTGCCGCTGCGTCCTCGTTTCAGGCGGCTTTACCTTCTTCACCAGCCGGGTAGCTGAAGCGCTAGGCTTTCATCGCCACCGCGCCAACGTGCTGGAGGTGAGGGATGGACGCCTCACGGGCAAGGTCATGCCGCCAATTTCAGATGCGAATACAAAACTGGAGACCCTCACTGAGGAAAGCCAGGCTCTCGCCCTTGCACGGGAGGATATCCTAGCTGTAGGCGATGGGGCCAACGATATTCCGATGCTACAGGCGGCAGGCCTAGGCGTCGCCTACCGCGCCAAGCCCAAAACTGCAGCGGCGGCACACTGTGCGCTGGACAATGCAGACCTGCGCGGACTGCTGTATCTGCAAGGTCTCATGCTCACCCCTTAAATGCCCCACCCCGCTATGCTGGACTTAATCCAGCATCTCTTTCAGGGAAAGGCTCACGCAGCTCCAGAAGATCCTGACTCAAGTTCAGGATTGCCGGTGATCAGCTTTCGTCTTTATCCAACTTCACCGGATAGTGCAGGAAGGTGTCTTCCGCCTGCTTATAGATGCGCAGGAGGATCATGTCGCGATCTTCCATCTCGGCAACTTTGTCCACTTGCTTTTGGACATCGGCGACAGAGCTGACTTTAACGCCATTGGCCTGATCAATGATGTCACCCGGCTGCAAGCCTTTGCGCGCTGCGTCGGTGCCTTGCTTGACCCGTGTCACCACAGGACCGGTTGTCTTTTCGCCAAGCCCTAGACCTTCAACTTCTTCATTTGTCAGGTCTTTCAGCTGCATGCCAAGAACTGCACTGGTCTTCGACTTATCGCTGGAGCCACCCGGCGCGCCAGCAGCGGCGATAACATCGCGTCCCGGACGTTCAGCCAACGTCACTTTAATGGTCTTCTCTTTGCCATCACGAACGACTTTAACGGGCACAGTGGCACCAACTTTAGAGCGTGACAGCATCAGAAGGAGTTTGTTGAGGCTTTCGACCTTCTTGCCCCCGAGCTCAATGATGACATCGCCTGGCTGGAGCCCTGCCTTGGCGCCTGGACCGCCTTCGCTAACAGAAGAAACAAGCGCGCCCTTGGCATCTTTCAGGCCAAGGCTATCTGCTATGGCGTTGCTGACATTCTGGGCAGCAACGCCAAGATAGCCGCGCTCGACCTTGCCCTTTTCGCGCAGTTGGTCGACGATGTATTTTGCTTGGCTGGACGGAATGGCGAGGCCAATGCCCACATTCCCGCCGGTGGGCGACAAGATGGCTGTGTTCACACCGATAACCTGGCCTTGCATATTAAAAGTCGGGCCGCCGGAATTGCCGCGGTTGATGGAGGCGTCGGTTTGCAGATAGTCGTCAAACGGACCGGCGTTGATGTTGCGATGCCGTGCTGAGAGAATACCAGCGGTGACCGTTCCACCCAGACCAAAGGGGTTGCCGATGGCCATCACCCAATCGCCGACGCGGATTTTGTCGCTATCGCCCCATTTGGCATAGGGCAGCTTTTTGCCGGCATCGATTTTCAAAAGCGCCAAATCGCCTTCCGGGTCCGTTCCGATAACTTCCGCGTCAAACTCTTGGTCGTCGGAAAAGCGGACGGTGATTTCTTCGGCTTCATCAATCACGTGATTGTTGGTGACAATATAGCCATCCGGATCAATCACAAAGCCAGAGCCCAGTGAGCGCGCTTCGCGCTCGGCAGGTTCTTCCTCGTCTTCTCGGTCGCGGAACGGCCGCAGAAAATCTTCAAAGGGAGATCCTGGCCCAAACTGCGGAAAATTCGGGCGGCGCATTTCTACCCGGCTAATCGTGGAGATGTTCACGACCAGCGGGCTCAAGTCTTCCGCCAAATCGGCAAAGCTATCAGGCGCGGCCATGGCCGGCGCTGACATGACGGGCGCGGCAACGCCGATGACCGTTGCGGCAACGGCGGCGCGCAGCCAACGCGCGGATGAACCGGTGTTCTTAATTGTGTGAATCAAAGCGGTGGTTCCTTTTAAAATCAAAATACGCAAGCTTTGCCCCTCATGCCTATGCCAGTTGGCGGTCAAATGTGGCAAAATCTGGCAAAATCCTTCACGCAACGCGGCGAAGCGGCACTCTGCCGCGATAAAGTGCACAACATCATAACACCAACCAGGCTAAGAAAAGGCCTAAACACGCAGTCATGAGCCCAATGCCCCTAATGCGCTCGGTTGGTTCCTCCAATATTTTGGCGACAAGCCCGCGCATTTGGTCTGGAAACAAGGCATAGACAATGCCTTCAAAAACCAATGCGATTGCCAAGCCAAGAAGAAGCTTTTCGGCCACGGGGCATCATGCCTTTCTTGCCTCTGCGCAGTCCTAATTGCCGCCACCTTGCAGGTCAAAATACTCAAAAAACTCACTGTCAGGCGACAGCACCATGCTGGTGTCATCTTAGCGCAATGCTTTGCGATAGGCCTGCATAGAGCGATAAAACCCGAAGAATTCCTCATCGCGCTGGAAGGCGTCGGCAAAGATTTTAACCGCCTGTGCGTCGCCATCACCGCGAACTTTTTGAGAATTTTCTTCGGCTCTCGCGAGCATCACGGTACGTTGCTTATCAGCTTCAGCGCGAATACGAAGTTTCTCTTCTTCCCCTTCCGCGCGGATTTCACGCGCCTCTTGCTCGCGCTCCGTCTGCATCCGGCGGTAAATAGCGTCGGAGTTTGCCTTCGGCAGTTCGGCGCGCTTAATACGCACATCGACCAGTTCCACGCCTAAGTCCCGCGCTGCGCGATTGGCGCCAGTGCGGATTTGCTCCATCAAAGAGCCACGTTCAGCAGACAAGAGGGTTGTAAAAGTTTGCTTACCGAGCGTTTCGCGCAGTTGCGAGCGGATTGGGGTCGACAAGAAGTCGCGGGCGCCGTTTTCGTTGAAAACACGCTGATAGAGCTTCAGCGCATCGGTAATTTGAAAGCGGGCAAACGCATCCACCACCAGACGCTTTTGGTCCGATGTCGTGACCTCTTCAGGCGGGACATCCAAATTAAGCACCCGGCTATCCAGCAGCACAACATTTTGCCAGGGCGCTTTGAACTTAAGGCCAGGCTCCACATGGGTGCGAACTGGATTACCAAATTGCAGAACAATGGCCTGCCGGGTTTCGGGAAGCGTGTAGACGCTCAAGGACGCTGCAAACAGCGCCAGACCCAGGACAATGAGAGAAATTATCGTTTTGACGTTCATGATACTTAACTTTCCTGGGCCTTAATTCCGTGACCGTTGCGCTGCGACTTCAGGCAGCGGCAGATAGGGCACCACGCCAGAGCCAGCAGACCCATCGATGATGATTTTGTTCATGTCTTGCATGATGTCTTCCATCGTTTCGAGATAGATGCGTTTGCGGGTCACGTCTTTCGCATCCTTGTACTGGTCATAGACTTGATTGAAGCGGTCGGCTTCACCGCGGGCTTTTGCCACGGTCGATTCTTTATAGGCTTCCGCCTCTTCGAGCATCTTGGTTGCTTCACCGCGTGCCCGTGGCACCACATCATTGGAATAGGCTTTGGCTTCGTTGATAGAGCGTTCTCTGTCAGCTTCAGCAGCCTGCACATCCCGAAAGGCATCAATCACGGCCTCAGGCGGCGTCGTTTGTTCTAGGGCAACCTCTTTGACCGAGATGCCAGCATCATATTGATCGAGCGAATCTTGAATAATCTGCTGCACTTCCACTTGGATTTTATCGCGTGCATCGGTCAAGGCGTCACGAATAGGGCGGCGGCCAATGACTTCGCGCATGGCGCTTTCGGCCACATCTTTTACCGTCTGCTCTTGCGGTTCTTGAATGTTGAAGAGGAATTTTTCGGCATTCCCAATCCGCCAGAAGACTGTGAAGGCCACATCGACGATGTTCTCATCGCCCGTCAGCATTAGGCTTTCATTGTCGTAGCGGCTGTAATCCGCGCTGCCATTCACATTGCTGCGGAAACCCACATCAATCCGGTTTTGCCGCTCAACATTGGGCGTTAGCGCCGTTTCGATCGGCGATGGCAGTTTCAAATGGAAGCCCGTGCCTTCGGTGCGCACATATTCCCCAAAACGTAAAATGACGCCTTGCTCGCCCGGTTTAACGGTGTACCAGCTGGTCAGGCCAATCCATATCAGCGCCAGCAGCGCCAAGATGAGCATGATGCCGCCGCCGCCAACACCGCCCGGAACCGCGCCCTTCAGCCGTTGCTGGCTTTTGCGGATGAGGTCATCCAAATCAGGCCCGCCAGCGCTGCCGCCGCCGCCACTGCCGCGTGGGCCGCTGCCCCAAGGGTTTTTTCCGCCACGGTTGCCGCCTGTATTCCAGGGGCCGCCATTGTTGTTGTTCTGCCAGGGCATACAGCTTCCTTTGCGTGAATCACTTTTATGTCAGAGTTGACAGACATGTTGTTTGCGGCACAGACACCGCTCTCGACGCTCTATATAAGAAGAGCGAAAGCGTTCGCAAAGGATTGATTGTCCCGTGTCAAAGCTTGCCCCCGATGATGTATTGACTGTGCTGAGCGATATAACCCTGCCAGACGGCTCTACTTTAACGAAATCCCCGGTTTTCACCGGACTTGTGGTCAGGGACGACCATGTGGCTTTCGCTATCGATGCATCCTTGCACGATGCCTATCAAAACAATCCCGGGCTACTCGCCCCCGTCCGCGCGGCTGCAGATGCCGCCCTCAAGCGAGACAAACGCGTTGGCCGCGCCACGGTTGTTTTAACCGGGGGGCCGTCGTCAAACCCAATACCGGCGCCAGCAGCCAAGCCAAACCCTGACCCAAAGCCAAAGCAAATTATTGCTGTCGGGTCTGGGAAAGGCGGCGTTGGCAAATCGACTGTGGCCGTTAATCTGGCAGTCGGGCTGGCGCGGCTCGGTAAATCCGTAGGCTTGCTAGATGCCGATGTTTATGGCCCTTCTGTACAGCACCTGCTTGGCCTAACAGGCGACCCGCGCGCCGATGGAGACAAAATCACGCCAATGGACGCCTTCGGCATCAAGGCCATGACCATGGGGCTTCTGGTTGACTAATCGACACCGATGATTTGGCGCGGACCAATGGTGGGCTCTGCCATTCTGCAGCTCCTCAATGACGTGGATTGGGGGCCACTTGACGTTTTGGTGGTGGATATGCCGCCTGGTACCGGCGATGCCCAGCTCACCCTAGCGCAGCGCACGCCTTTGGCAGGCGCCGTCATCGTCTCTACCCCGCAAGATTTGGCATTGATCGATGCTCGCAAAGCCATCGCCATGTTTGAGAAGGTGCAAGTGCCTATTCTAGGCCTTGTGGAAAATATGAGCGTGTTCATCTGCCCAAAATGCGGCCATGAGAGCCATATCTTTTCCCACGGCGGGGCGGAAGACGCCGCCAAAAGCTTGGGCATTTCTTTCTTAGGCGGGCTGCCGCTGGATATAGACGTCCGCATGGCCAGCGATGATGGGAAGCCTATCGCTGCCAATTCAGGCGCGCCGCAAGCGGCCGCGTTTCTTAATTTGGCCAGCGCCGTCTTGGACAACCTCGCTGCCGATACTGCGCTACCGCCACCGCGTCTCGTGATGGATTAAAAAAATCACGGACATAGCCCTTTAAATTTATATATCAAATCTATATATATCGTATAATATACACACCCAGATTTGATGGAGGGTTTTGAATGTCCGGTCGCTATGACAGCTTCGAAGCGGAGAGGATGATGCGCTATGACGCGCGCCGCAAATCGCTGCTCATCACGTATTTGCTTTGGTTTTTCCTGCCGATGATGGGCATTCACCGGATGTATTTAGGCAAGTGGATTTCCGGCTTCATGATGCTCGCGCTATCAGTAATCGGCGGTGCCTTGACCGTCATCTTCATTGGCTACATCCCGCTCGCCTTAGCCGGTCTGTGGTGGGTGCTTGATGCAGTTCTGAATTACATCAATGTAGAAAACTACAATGAAGCATTGGCTTACCACTTGTCTTAAAGACATTACCTTAAGGCGCGAGTAGGAAGTCCCGCGTCATTTCTTTGGCTTGCTTTGAGTTTCGCAGCCAGGTGTGCTGCGCGCGCACCGTATGGAAATGATGCGGCCGCCGCGGCCGCGTTTCCCGCACGGCCACGGTTCCATCGTCATCCCCTTCGATGAGGGGATTAAAGCCTGCATGCTTCCCGCGCGCGCCGGCAATCACCATCAGGTCGATGTCATTGGGCAAGTCAGGCGCATTTTTCGGCGCCTGCAAAAAGGTCAGCGGCGGACCGACAATGGGATGAAGCAGCTTTACCTGCGCAAAGAGGCGCGCGATGGACGCCCCGCGCAGTGGCGGCGCCAGCATCACCACCTTCTCCAGCTTTGGTGCGTCCGGCCAATGGCTTTGCGCGAAGGCGTTACAGAGGACCAGCCCGCCCATGGAGTGGGTGACCGCGTCCAGCCGCTCAACGCCCTCCAACCGCTCTACCAAGGCGGCAAGACGTCTGCCATGGGTGTTTAAGTCAGCACGCGTGGTAGCATAGTTGATGAGTGCGCAGCTCAGGCCTGCATCCTGCAAAGTCGTCGCCATTGGCTGCAAGAAGCGCCATGTCGCTAGAAGACCGTGGACCAGCAAGATCAAACGTTTGGGGTTGTCGCCTGGTGCTTCACTCTGAAGCGCTTCAAAGCAAGCGGCATAGGTACCCTCTTCAATCCGGCGATTTTTAGCATCGATGAGACGGTAATGCTCGTTCGAGGCATTGCGCTGAATGCGCCATCCGGCCTGCCAATGCACATCGGACCAAAACTGTGCACCGCCAAGGGTATAGGGCCGAAACTTAATATCAAAATCTAAGTCAGGGAAGTCGATCATAAACGAGAAAACGGAAGCCGGGGGTCTGTGGACCTGATGGGTATACCTCTTCCGCTGATTTTTGCCATTCCCTCTCAACTAGTTCTGGAAAATAAGTATCGCCGTCTGGCGCAGCATCCACCTCAGTGAGGTAAATCCGACCCACATGCGGCATGGCAAGCCGGTAAATCTCTGCGCCGCCAATAATCATGATGTCTTCAGTGCCAGACGCCGCGTCAATGGCATCATCCAGCGTATGAACGACGACGCAACCCTCGGCCGCGAACTGTGTATCGCGGGTCAACACGATGTTTTTCCGGCCAGGCAAGGGCCGCCCCAAGCTGTCCCAAGTCTTGCGGCCCATGATAATCGGTTTGCCCAGGGTGATGGCTTTAAAGCGTTTGAGGTCTTCCGGCAGGCGCCACGGCAAATCGCCATCTTTACCAATAACGCCATTGCTGCCGCGGGCAACAATAGCGCTGATGAGGGGAGACCCCTCAGTCATTCATACCGCCCAAACTTCTTTTCAAACTCATAGACCTCGTCAAACCCAATCTCGCTGCAGAAGGCCTTGAAGTCATATTGCGGCGCTGTCAACTGCGCTGGATCGCCCGTCTCGCGCATCACACGATAGGTTTGGTCTGCCGCGGCCATCATTTGGACGGACGGCAGCGCGGGGAAGATGGCGCAGGCAAAGCCAAGCGCTTTAATCGCTTCAATGGACTTAATGGGCGTGTCGCCCCCAAAGGCCATATTGACCATATTTGGTCCGTCGACATCGCGACAGATTTGCTCCATCTCTGCATCACTTTGCGGGCCTTCTACGAAGAGGATATCGGCGCCGGCTTCGCGAAACGCATTCGCCCTCTCCAAGGCCGGGCCAAGGCCCTGCCCTTGCCGGGCATCTGTCCGGGCGATGATGAGAAAATCGTCAGATAGCCTTGTGTCGACCGCTACCTTTACCCGGTCCAGCATCTCTTCCAAGGGAACCACTTCCTTATAAGGTGTATGCCCACATTTTTTTGGGAAGACTTGGTCTTCAAGCTGAATGGCGGTGACACCAGCGCTCTCATAACTCTGCACCGTGCGGCGGACATTGAGAAGACCGCCAAAGCCCGTGTCTGCATCGGCAATCAATGGCGCTTTGGCGACGCTCGCAATAGCGCGAATACCGTCGAGGAACTCGCTGAGCGTCGCAACGCCCACATCAGCTTGACCAGACCGGCTCGCCGTCGTCCAGAAGCCAGAGATATAGAGCGCGTCAAAGCCATATTTGTTGGTAATGATGGTGCTGGTGCAGTCGGGCACGCCAGGAGCGTAGAAGAATTCTTTTGCGTCAAGTTTCTGTTTTAGTTTTGGATCGGCCATAGTCTCTCTCAAGCTAGTCCATCACAATGACGGAGCGAATGGCCTCTCCTCTATGCATCAAATCAAAGGCTGTATTGATCTCTTCCAGCGGCATTCGGTGGGTGATTAAAGGATCAATCTGAATATCGCCCGACATATACATATCGACGATTTTTGGCACATCAGTGCGGCCTTTGGCGCCGCCGAAATAAAGCCCTTCAATCTTGCGACCCATGACCAACTCTACGGCAGCAACGGGAATGACATCGGTAGGCGACGCAACACCGATCGCAAGCGTATGCCCCCAAAACATGTTGCTGGCTCGGATTGCCTGACCAAGCACAGCAGCGACGCCCGTGCATTCAAAACAGGTATCTGCGCCGCCGTTCGTCACGCTTTTAATGGCGCCCACGACGTCCTGTTCTGACTTTGCATTGATGAAATGCGTCATGCCGAGCTGGCGGGCGATGCCCTCACGGTCTGAGTTTATGTCGATGCCAACGATGGTTTCTGCCCCGGCGATACGCGCGCCCTGGATGGCGTTCAGCCCAATGCCGCCCAGGCCAAAGATGGCGGCACTGCCGCCAGGCCGGATATCTGCCACATAAATCGCTGCGCCCACGCCAGTTGTCACAGCGCAGCCAATTGCGCAGACGCTGTCAAATGGCGCTTCGGGATTGATCTTGGCCACAGCATTTTCAGGGACGACCGTCATTTCAGCGAAGGTAGACGTGCCAAAGAAGTGGTGAATTGGCTGATTGCCAAGGCGTAACCGCGTGGTGCGATCCTTCATCAGCCCCTTCATGGGCGCCATCGTATTGCCAATACAGACATTTGTGCGGCCGGACACGCAGTTGGAACAGGTGCCACATTCAGGCGCATAGAGCGGAATAACGTGATCACCCGGTTTTACGCTGGTGACGCCAGGCCCCACGTCTGCAACGACTCCCGCGCCCTCATGGCCTAGGACTTGCGGCAGCGCTGCGCCTGGGCCTGTGCCTGTCATGGCAAGGCCGTCTGTATGGCACACACCCGTAGCCTTTAGATCAATGAGCACTTCGCCAGCCTTAGGCCCGTCAAGCTCAAGCGTTTCGATGACGAGAGGACTATTGGGCTCAAAGGCCACAGCGGCTTTAATCTGCATGGATGCGGGTCCTTGTGATGACGCAGAGCATCACCCTAGTGTCAGGCGGCAGGTGCATCCAGTATCGCTTTGGAGAGCGTTGCTTACTGCGTCATCGACGGCTGGCCCAACCACCGACGCTCAGGCATGGGCCTCTGTGACGAGCACAGAGGTGACGGGACTGGCGGGGCTATACAGCCACAGCCGCTTTGATATGCGGATGCGGCTCATATCCAATGAGCTCAAAGTCCTCATATTTGAACGCAAATAGGTCTCGCACCTCAGGATTTAGGTGCATCTCCGGCAGCGGCCTTGGCTCCCTGGAGAGCTGTATATCGGCCTGCTCAACATGGTTGGCATAAAGGTGCGCATCGCCAAAACTATGGACGAATTCGCCTGGCTTTAGGCCGCAAATCTGCGCCACCATCATAGTGAGCAAAGCATAAGACCCGATGTTGAAGGGGACGCCCAAAAATATGTCGGCAGAGCGCTGGTAAAGCTGGCACGAGAGCTTGCCCTCAGCGACGAAGAACTGAAACAAACAATGGCAGGGCGGGAGCGCCATTTGATCCACATCGCCCACATTCCAAGCAGACACCATTAGGCGGCGGGAGTGCGGATTGGTTTGGATCTGCTCCAAGACATTCGCAACTTGGTCGACAACGCGGCCATCGCCCGTTTGCCAGCGCCGCCACTGCTTGCCATAAACAGGGCCGAGCTCGCCCTCATCATCAGCCCATTCATCCCAAATGGAAACGCCATTCTGCTTCAGATAGCCAATGTTGGTATCGCCGGAGAGAAACCATAAAAGCTCATGAATGATGGACTTCACATGGAGCTTCTTGGTTGTGACGAGGGGAAAGCCGTCTGCCAGGTCAAAGCGCATCTGATACCCGAAAACGCCATATGTGCCGGTGCCGGTTCGGTCGTCGCGATAAACGCCGGATTGCCGCACATGGCGCAAAAGGTCGTGATACTGCTGCATAAGTCCACCCGCTTTTAGGGTCTTATAGTGTCTGATACACCCGGATGACACAATATATAGTGCGCCAATATGTTGTGAAAAACGCGGCCTCTTCAAATGTTAAGCTTCTGAGCGTATATAGGTCGTGTCGTTTCGGCGACTATGGCGATAAACGCGCCGTGCAATAGGCATATTGGACCCGGGGGCAGTACCCGGCGGCTCCACCATAAGTGTCCTGACCCAATAGGGTCTTTGTGACAGGGTATTTATGATGGGGCCGAACCAGGATCGACAAGTGCTGAAAGACGGTTTTGCTTTCGCTCGGTATGATACCACCGTGATGGGTCATTTTTACAAATGCCAATGATAATGAGGCATTCGCTGTTGCAGCCTAACGATTAGCGCGAGCTAAGACTTAGAATAGCATTAAGCGCGGCCCAGGGGGCGCCGGGCAACAGAAGCCCCCTACCAACAAAGAAGCGGGCGCCGGGCAACAAAAGCCCTCCACCAATAAAAATGCGGGCGCCAGGCAACACCAGCCCCTTCACTGTGTGCTCGCGTGCGTGACATCTGTTTGCGCTACAATCGCTTTTAGCCGAATATCGGCGCAGTACAGTGCTCCTTTTAAGACCTGTTGCAGCACTTCCATTGGCGCAACCTATCGAAAAATATTGACAGTCTTATTTGGTGATTTGAACCAGTTTGCATATTTTTGCGTATAGAACTTGAAACCCCAAGTTTTGGGACAACCTAGCAAATAAGGAGTTCGGAGAAGCGTCGTGTGGAACTGCTTTTCCAGGTCCTAGAGAACAGAGATGACACGTGAAAATTGGGGCGCGACCATCCCCTATGACGCACTTGTAAAAGATGCGCTCAAGCAGGTCGCCATTCGGGTGTTATCAGACGCTGCGGAAGAAGGTCTCCGCGGCGACCATCACTTTTATATAACTTTTTATACAAGCCAGCCGGGCGTTCAAATTCCAAGGCATCTGATGGCGAAGTACCCGTCGGAAATGACCATTGTAGTCCAGCATCGATTTTGGGGCCTTAAAGTACACGACGATCATTTTGAAATCGGGTTGAGCTTCAACCAGAGGCCAGAGCGATTGGTCATACCGTTTGAGGCCATTATTGGATTTGTTGACCCATCGGTTCACTTTGCGTTGCAGTTTGAAACCGAGCGCGCCGCCGAAGATCAAAACAATGCGGCCTTAATGGACGAAGCGCCGGCAAAGGTGGCTGCGGCTGCCGAACGCGCGAAACCCAGTGAAAAAGGCAGTGATGGCAACAACAAGGTTGTCACGCTGGATGCTTTCCGTAAAAAGTCCTGACTTTCCGGTGCTCCGCGCCGGTAAGAGTATGACTGGTACAGGAGAGTGGCGCTATGGCGGTCAAAGTCAAAAAGAGCAGCAAGACAGCAAAGCCTAAGGTAAAATCCAAAAAGGCACTGCTTGCAGAACTGCCGACGTCAAAACTATCGGCGAGCAAAATCCGCACTGAGAGTGACACCTTCGGCCCCATCGATGTGCCCGCCAATAAGTATTGGGGTGCGCAGACCCAGCGGTCGATCCAGAACTTCCCCATCGGCACCGAGACGATGCCTGTACCGATCATCCGTGCGCTCGGCATCGTTAAGCAGGCCGCAGCCAAGGCGAATATGCAGCTTGGCAATATGGACAAGAAGACGGGCAAGGCCATCGTCACCGCTGCTCAAGATGTCATTGACGGGAAGCTGAATGACAATTTCCCTTTGGTAGTTTGGCAGACAGGGTCTGGCACGCAGTCTAACATGAATTCTAACGAGGTCATTTCAAACCGGGCTATTGAGCTGCTAGGCGGTAGGCTTGGGACGAAAGACCCGGTCCACCCCAATGACCATTGCAATCGCTCCCAGTCTTCAAACGATACCTTTCCAACGGCCATGCATGTGGCTGCTGCGGAAGAAGCGGTGCACTCGCTTATCCCTGCCCTCACCTATCTGCGCGCTGAATTGGCCAAAAAATCCCGCAGCTGGTCGCGCATTATCAAAATCGGCCGCACCCATATGCAGGATGCGACCCCGCTGACCCTGGGCCAAGAGTTCTCCGGTTATGCACGCCAGATTGAGCTTGGCATCGCCCGCGTGAAAGCCACCTTGCCGCGTGTCTATGAGCTGGCCCAAGGCGGTACGGCGGTTGGCACGGGCCTGAATTCCAAGCCAGGCTTTGATGTAGCCGTTGCAGATGAGATTGCAAAAATCACGGGCCTACCGTTCAAAACGGCCAAGAACAAATTCGAGAGCCTGGCCGCGCATGACGCCATGGTGGAACTGTCCGGCGCGCTGAACGTTATCGCTGCATCCCTCATGAAAATCGCAAATGACATCCGCCTCCTCGGCTCCGGCCCCCGCTGCGGCCTTGGTGAGCTACGCTTACCTGAAAACGAACCAGGCTCATCCATCATGCCAGGCAAGGTGAACCCAACGCAGGCGGAAAGCCTTACCATGGTGGCAAGCCAGGTCATGGGCAATCATGTCACCGTGACTGTGGCAGGTTCCAACGGCCATATGGAACTCAACGTGTTCAAGCCCGTCATCATCTTCAACGTCTTGCAATCCATCCGCCTCATCGCGGACGGGGCCCGCTCCTTCACGGACCGCTGCGTCGTGGGCATTGAGCCAAACCGCGAGCGCATTACCAAGCTTATGAATGAAAGCCTTATGCTGGTCACAGCCCTGGCGCCGGAAGTCGGCTATGACAATGCAGCCGCCATTGCGAAGAACGCGCATAAGAAAGGCACCACCCTTCTGGAAAGCGCCTTGGAAATGGGGCTCGTCACGGAAGAACGTTTTTATGAAGTGGTGCGCCCACAGGATATGACTGGCCCTAAATAATTCGTGCCTGGCAATCAAAAGCACTCCCTGAGCATCCGCGGCCACCGGACATCTTTGTCGCTGGAGCCGGTGTTTTGGGAGGCGTTAAAGGCTGAAGCGAAAGCACAAGATAGGCCCGTTGCGCAACTGGTCGCGGACCTAGATGAGGCGCGGATTGCCCGCAGAGATGGCCTAAACCTGTCCAGCGCCATCCGCGTATATCTGTTTGAGAAAGCGGTTGGGGCTGCCAAGTGACGCCTGTTGAAGAGCTAACAGAGAAAGAGGCCGCCAAGGAGCTGGCGCAGCTGGCGATGGACATCGCCTTTCATAATGCGCGCTATCATGGAGACGATGCCCCGCTCATCTCCGATGCAGACTTCGATGCGCTGGTCAAACGCAACACGGCCATCGAAGCCCACTTCCCAGACTTGGTGCGGAAGGACAGCCCCTCTCACCAAGTTGGCGCCAAAGCCTCCTCGAAATTCGCTAAAGTGCAGCACGCCCAGCGCATGCTCTCTCTTGGTAATGCTTTCAATGATGAGGACGTGTCAGATTTCCTTGCCCGCATCCGGCGCTTCCTCAACATGGACGCAGAGGCCGCGCTGGATTTGGTCGCAGAGCCGAAAATCGACGGCCTCAGCATCTCCCTGCGCTATGAAAACGGCGTCCTAGTGCAAGCCGCCACGCGAGGAGACGGCAGCGAGGGCGAAGACGTCACCGCAAACATTCTGACCATCAAGGACATCCCGCAAACGCTCAGCGACGTACCCGACATCTGCGAGATTCGCGGCGAAATCTACATGTCGAAAACAGATTTTGCCGCTTTGAATGCGCAGCAAGAAGAGGCGGGCAAGCCGGTCTTTGCCAACCCGCGCAACGCAGCAGCAGGGTCACTGCGCCAACTCGATGCCAGCATCACAGCAAGCAGGCCGCTCAAATTCTTCGCCTACGCCTGGGGCGTGATGAGCACCCTGCCCTTTAGCACGCATAGCGAGGCTCTGACCTGGCTCAAAGCCAAAGGCTTCCCAACCAACCCGCTGTCTAAAGCGGCGAAAGATGCTGATGACCTCATCAAGGTTTACAAACACATCGAAGTGGCGCGCGGCGAGCTGGATTACGATATCGATGGGGTCGTCTACAAAGTCGATGACCTTGGCCTGCAAGACCGCCTCGGCTTCGTCGCCAAAGCGCCGCGCTGGGCGATTGCTCACAAATTCCCAGCGGAAAAAGCCATCACCATCTTAAAAGACATCGACATCCAAGTGGGTCGCACTGGCTCCCTCACGCCGGTGGCAAAGCTAGAACCGGTGACCGTCGGCGGCGTGGTCGTATCCAACGCGACATTGCACAATGAGGATGAAATCGCGCGCAAGGATGTGCGCATCGGCGATCATGTGCGCATCCAGCGCGCGGGGGACGTCATCCCCCAAGTCATTGAGCCGCTGCTAGACAAGCGGCCGAAGGATTCGAAGCGATTTCAGTTCCCGATGTTTTGCCCGGTGTGCGGGTCAGAAGCCGTCCGCGAAGAAGGCGAAGTGGTGCGCCGCTGTACGGGTGGGCTCATCTGTAGGGCCCAGCGCGTAGAACGCCTGAAACACTTCGTCTCCCGCCGCGCGTTTGATATCGATGGCCTGGGCGCAAAGCATGTGGAGGCTTTTCATGAGGACGACCTCATCCAAAGCCCAGCTGATATCTTCCGCCTAAAAGACAAGCGCGAACACCTAGACACTCGCGAAGGCTGGGGCGAACAATCCATCTCCAACCTCTTCGACGCCATCGAAGACAAGCGCACCATCCCCCTAGAGCGTTTCCTATTTGGACTCGGCATACGCCATATCGGTGAAGTCACGGCCAAGGACCTCGCCAAGGCGTTCGGGACACTGGAAGCGCTTGAAGAGGCAGCAACGAGCGAGGACGCGTCTGAAACACTCTCGGCCATTGATGGCATCGGCAGCGTCGTCGCCGAAGCACTCATCAGCTTTTTCCACGAAGAGCAAAACCGCGCAGTCCTGGACGACCTACGCGGCGAACTGACCATTGAAGCCTATGAAGCCGAAGAAACCGGCAGCACCTTTGCAGGGCAAACCCTGGTGTTCACAGGCAGCCTGGAAAAGATGAGCCGCGCCGAAGCCAAGGCGCAGGCAGAAAAACTGGGGGCGAAAGTCTCTGGCTCGGTGTCTGCTAAGACCAACTTGGTTATCGCTGGTCCAGGGGCTGGGTCTAAGATGAAAAAGGCCACTGAACTGGGAATCGACGTTATTGATGAAGACGAGTGGCTACGGCTTTCGTCAACTTAGTCGTCATCTCTGTGCTTGTCACAGAGACCCATTCCTGAGAGGCAAAGGCCCACATTAAACGCTCCGGAATGGGCTCCTGTGACGAGCACAGGAGTGACGGAGGAGGTTGTCAGGCCTTCTTATCAAAGGTGATGTGCAAGGACTTAAGACCGCGCAGCATCATGTTCGGCATATGCGTCAGGCAGTTCTTGCCTTCCGCCAGCTTGATATTCTCCATCCGGTCGAAGAGGATATCGTAGGCTACGGCGAGTTCTTTGCGCGATAGCATCTGTCCTACACAGACGTGGATACCCTGGCCGAATGCCATCTGCTTGTTGGCGGTTTTACGGTCGGCAATAAAGGCACTAGGATTTTCGAACTCCTCAGGGTCACGGCTGCCGGCGGCATAGCGCAGATGGAGCATCGAGCCTTTGGGAATTTGCACGCCCTCAAGCTCCGTATCGTCCAAGACCACGCGCCACATGCCTGAGGTGGCCGACTCCAAGCGGAGGATTTCCTCCACCATATTTGGAATGAGCTTCCTGTTATCCCGCGCTTTGGCTTGCTCAGCGGCATTCTGGATGAGCAGCAGGAGACCGCCCGCCATGGTATTGGTGGTGGTCTCATTGCCGGCCACCATCAGCTGTTGGCAAATGGAAAGGAGTTCTGCATCCGTGAGCGGCTGTTCGCCATCGATGCGCGCTTGAACAAGATCGGTAAGCAAATCATCTTGTGGATTGGTTTTGCGCGCTTCCAGCTTTTCAAACATATAGTGCTGGAAGTCGACGACGAGCTGGGCGCACTCAAGCTCACGCTCTTTGCCCATGGTTCCAGCAATGCGGTCCTCGAAGGCATCAGTCCAGCGCTTGAAGGTTTTCCATTCTGATTTATCGGCGCCCAATTGCTCGGCAATCATCATAACTGGCATGGGGATGGCCATGGACTGCATGAACTCGCATTCCCCATCATCAATGAACTGGTCAATCAGCGCATTGGCGGTTTGACGCATATAGTCTTCCATCGTGGCCACGCGCTTCATGCTGAAGGCGAGGTTGACCAGCTAGCGAAAACGGGTGTGGCTTGGCGGGTCGTTAGTCAGCAGCGTGTTGGCTTGAGGCCAGCCTTTTTCTAAGACGGACTGAATCTCAGGGTCTTTCGCGCTTTGGCCTTCCAGCATGATGCCAAAATTGTTGGAGAACACATCATAGCGTTTCAGGGCGCCGGCGATGATGTCGTATTTGGTGACAAGGAAAATATTTGTGCCGGGGATGTTGTAGACCGGCGCCTCCTCCATCGCGGCCTGATAGAAATCAAACGGGTCTTCAATCAGCTCTGGATCGAAGAAGTTGTATTCAGAAAGCGGTTTGTTCATGGCGCGCTCCTCTCACCTGACCTTGTGTGGTTTAGAATAGTCCTAGTTGACTGACATGAGGACTACTGAAACTAAGGGGCTGATAGGCAGGAGATGTCGTCGTCCCACGGCTTGACCGGGGGACCCATTTGGCCGCTGGGCTCCCACTTTCCGAACAAATCCACCCAGTCTTACCATGGATTGCCCGATCCCCCGCCTCCGCGAGGGCAGGCAAGTCGGGCAATGACGATGGTTGAAACATTTGGAGGCTCAATTAGGACGACTGCCCGCCTTGCATTTGGGCCATGAACTGGCCCAGGTCGAAATAATCCCGCCAGGCTGAAATTTTCCCATCTTCCACTTCAAACGTCCCCATCACAGCGATTTCCAAGAGTTGTCCAGATGCAAAGGCGAAACAATCGACCCGCTCGGTTAGAACCACATTGCCGTTTTCGGCAATGTTGGTGATTTTCCAGTCGACACCTTTGATTTCACCCATGCTTTCGATAACGCCGCGGACGCCATCGGGCCCAGTGACGGGTTGCATTGGGATGTTGTGATAGACGCAGTCCTGGGTGACCATCTCCGTCACACGGCCCCAGGCCATGCGGTTCCAGGCGTCGATGAACATTTCAACAGTTTCGCGGGGTGTCATAAGGGCCTCCTCGATTTACGGGTGACTGGTTGCGCCGCCGTCGATGAGGATGCCCTCACCCGTCAAAAAGCGCGCTTCTTCGCTGGCGAGAAAGCTAATTAGCGGCGTCACATCTTCAGGCTCGCCGATCCGGCCAATGGCGGCCCGGTCAATCCAATAGTCCTCGAAACCAGGCTCATTTGCAAATGTGGGCTTGGTGATCCCCGTCCGGATGGCGCCGGGCTGGATGTAATTGACGGTGATGCCATCAGGGCCAAGCTCATTGGCTAGGGACTTTGTGAGACCGGCCACAGCGTGTTTCGACGTTGAATACGCCGCCATACCTGCCGCTCCGAAATCGGACATGATAGACCCGACATTGATAATGCGCCCAGCGGCCGATTTCTTAAGTGCGGGAATGGCTGCGCGAGACAAGTTGAAACAGGCGTCGGCGTTGATGGTCATCGTCTTGCGCCAAAGATCGTCAGAATGGGTTTCAACTGGGGAGGGAACGCAGATGCCAGCGTTATTCACCAGGATGTCTATCTGCCCAAAGGCCTCCAGGGCCTTGCCAACGATATTTGCAGCAGCGTCAGGTTCACTCACATCTTGGGCCAGTGTTAGGATGCCGTCTGCGGCTTCAAATGGCGATAAATCGACGGCCAAAACTTTGGCGCCATCCGCTGCAAATTGAGCGGCTGCCGCGTACCCAATGCCACTGGCGGCGCCCGTGACGATGGCCACTTTGCCAGTCATATCGCGTTTGGTTTCACTCATTGGTCTCTCCCCTCAGCCCATGTGCGTGCTGCATCGCTTAGCAGCCAGGTTGTCATATTGGTCAAAAGCTGCGTCACCGCGCTATTGCCATAAGCGCTGGGTCCATCGCCCATTTGCAGATAACCAATTGGCGCTGCTTTATAGCTGTTCAGCCAGGCCAGGAGATTGCTCCCGGGCGGATGCGGCCAATCCTCTCGAGAGAACATGGCGCCATTCACGGCGTTGGACGCTGAATAAAAATGCTCCCGGTCAAAGCTATAGTCTGACCAAGCAAGCGGCAGGATATCGTCTTCGAATATCTCAGCTAGGTAGAGCTCATCGGTCACTTCAAAGGGCTGCAGCCCGCCGCAAATCTCATGGTCTGCCAGCGTAACTGTGTAAGTGGCTTCATGGCGGTAACCGCTATCGAGTTTCTGCTCGCCGCGGACAACGCCTGGCCTATAGAGAAAGCGTCCACCAACGACCTCGCCATAGGTCTCCCAGGTCGGCCATCCAGCCAAAGCGTGATGCAGGAAGAGGCACGGTCCACCTGCCTCCAAACGCGTCAAGACGGCCGCTTTGAAAGCCTCTGACGGCTCAATGAATTCGACGCCATTGGGCGGTCCGAAGGCATAGCCGGGCATGTCATAGAAAAGCCAGAGGTCATAGTCTGCGCCCAGGCCCGCCCCGATAAAGGCCTCTGCAGCTGGATGCTCCACATGGGTGACATCCAGGGCTTCAACACCGTCAATCCAGTCGAAGAAAGGGCCCTTTTCAAACGGGTGGCCCTTGGTGACCAGTAGCGTGCGAATTTTGCTCACACACTTTCCGGCGCGATTTGCAAAATCAGTTTGCCATTGTGGTCGCCGCTGAACAGCCGGTTGAAGCTGGTGAGGAAGTTCTCAATGCCTTCATCCACATGTTCTTGGAAAACCAGCTTATCTTCGGCAATCCACTGCGCCATCTGGCCGATGCCTTCGGGAAATTTGTCCAGAAAATCCCTGATCAGAAAGCCCTCCATGCGAGCCGTTTTAGCGATCAGCTGCCACACATTGGTCGGGCCAGGCACCGGTTCTGTCGCATTGTACTGGCTAATCATGCCGCACAGTGGGAGGCGCGCATTGTCATTGATGTTAGCCAAGGCCGCAGCCAGAACGTCGCCCCCGACAGTGTCAAAATAGACATCGACCCCGTCTGGGCAGGCAGCTTTGATATCTGCAGCAAGGGTTGGAACATCTTTTCCGCGATAGTCCACTGCGGTGTCAAAGCCATAGACATCGGTAAGCCGCTTGCACTTCTCAGGACCGCCCGCAATACCCACGGCACGGCAGCCTTGCAGCTTCGCAATTTGCCCAACCAGTGAGCCTACAGCACCTGCCGCACCGGAAACCAGGACGGTCTCACCGGCCTTAGGCTTGCCCACTTCGAGGAGGCCGAAATAGGCCGTTAGACCCACCGCGCCGAGAATGCTGAGATAGTTGGTGAGTGAGCGCACGAAGCTTGGGTCGACTTTGCTCGTAAACCCAACTGCATCGGCAACGGCATAGTGCTCCACTCCCGTGAGGGCGACCACGTAGTCGCCGGGCTGATAGTCTGGGTGGTTGGAGGCGGCGACTTGGCCCACCGTGGTGGCCCGAATAGACTCGCCCAATTCAATTGGCGGAAAATAGCTTTCTGCATCATCCATCCAGCCGCGCTGGGCTGGATCAAGCGAGCAATAGATATTGCGGATTAAGATCTGCTCTCTGCCTGGCTCAGGGAGCGGCTCCGTCACCCATGCAAAGTCATCTGCCTTTGGAATACCGGCAGGGCGCTGCTTTAAAAGGACTCTGGTATTTTCCATCGGCTGTCTCCTCAATCTACACCGCGCCCGCCGTCGACGACGAAGGCGGAGCCAGTGATGTAGCCGCTGGCCTCACTGGCGAGGAACAAGGCGGCGTTTGCAATATCGATGGCTTCCCCAACCGTCTGCAGCGCATTGCCATCCATGGCAAAGGCTTTGACCTCCGGAGAGTCGCCATATTCCTTAGTAATCATCTCCGTCCAGATGACGCCGGGATTGATCGAATTGACCCGGACCGGCGGGTCATAGGTCGCGCCTTCGCTGGCAGCCACCTTAGCAAGCTGCGTCACAGCCGCTTTGGAGGCGCAGTAGGCCGTGCAATCATCCAGCCCAATGAGCCCGGCAAGCGATGACATCACCATGATGCTGCCAGCTGTTTTCATCTTCTTCATGTGCGCGAGCGTGTATTTAACGCCTAGGAAAGTGGCGTCCACATTCACCTTCCAAAGCCAATTGAAATCCTCAACACTGGTCTCAGTCAGCGGCTTTGAGAAGAAAGCACCAGCGTTGTGAACGGCAATATCCAAAACGCCAGTCTTGTTCTCAATAAAGGCGAATAGCTCCGCCCAATTCTCTTCGCTGGTGATATCCTGCTGGAAGAAAAAGCCTTTGCCGCCCGCGCTTTCAATGCGCTCAACGGTCTTCGCGCCCTCGTCTTCATTGCGGCCTGTGGCAATCACCACCGCACCTTCCTCAGCAAACAAGCAAGCGATTTCTCGGCCAATCCCGGAGGTTGCGCCCGTGACGAGTGCGATGCGGCCTTCAAGGGTCATTGGATTGCTCATATATCGCTCCATCCGCCATCGACGGGCACAGTATAGCCGGTCATGAATTTCGACCGCTCAGAGGCCAGAAAGGCTGCCGCTTCAGCAATATCGTTTTTCTCGCCATAGCGTTTAAGCGGTATCAACTGCAGCATTCGATGGTCGCGCTCTTCCCAGGGGGTCGGGTCAACGCCTTCTGTCATGGGGGTTCGGATTGGGCCAGGCGCGATGGCATTGACGCGAATGAAATCGCCTTTCCGCCCCATCTCAACTGCCAGCGCCTTCGTCAAATTTCCAAGGGCGGCTTTAGACGGGCCATAGGCCGTATAAATGGGAAATGTTTTCTTCACGGCCACAGACGTGATGTTGATGATGGAGGCTTGGGCCGGCTGCCCGCCCGCCGCCGCGCGAACTCTTTCAATGAACGCTTTGGTGCCAGCAAAAGGCCCCAGCAGATTGACCGCGCAGCTTTTTCTAAACTGCTCCAGGGACATGTCTGGAATAGTCGTCATGTCGGCAATGCCGGCATTATTCACCAGGATATCGCAAATACCCTCCTGAAAGGCAGCGCCAAATACAGCGTCCCAGTCTTGCGTTTTCGTCACATCATGATGCAAGGCCTCGAAGGCGCCGCCCGCCAGCGCCTTTGTCTCGGCCTGTCCGTCTTCATTGACATCTGTGCCGATGACCGTGGCACCATAGGCCGCCAGGCGCACACTGATGGATTGGCCAAGGCCCGAGCCAGCGCCAGTGACGATAGCTTTCTTTCCTTCTAGCAAATCAACTGCTCCCCAAATGCTTTATTCATCCAAGACAATGAAAACGTCATCGCCGTCGACTGCCACTTTGTAGGTGTTTATATTTGTAACAGCGGGCGACGCGACCAATGCACCAGTTTTGAGATCGAACCGCGCGCCATGATGTGGGCACATCAAAGTCTCGCCGCGCACTCTTGCGCCCTTTAAAGATTTAAAAGCGTGTGGACACACAGCCTCAAAGGCATAGACATCATCGCCGACCCGGCAAAGCGCGACAGACAGCGCGCCTTCTTCACAAATGACAGCCCGTTTTTGCGGAAGGGCAGCAAATTGTGAGACTTTGATCCGATCTACCAACTGCCGCCCCAGATGTAAGAACGAATCAAAACTTGAGAATAAGGCTGCGAAAGACTGCAAAATATCAGCATTTCTGATTTTGCAGTGCAAAATAAATTCTTTCGGATGATCACAAACAGGAAGCCTTTTCTATAAGACCTTAGGATGCAAAAAACGCACGTGTTCAACGGGAAATGAAAACAAGATCTTTTATTGCAGGTCTCAACGTCCTGTCTTCTCTCACATCGTGGATATGTTGCGCCGCACAAAACATACATGCGGGTTTGTTTTTATCTGAAAGTCATGTTAGCCACACTGGTGAATTCACTAGCCAATATTTTCTAGAGGGCAACGAGGCCCAGCGTAACCTGGTTGGCTGAATTCTTCTGAGCGGTGTGACGCCACCCACTTTGAGGACTTAAAAACGCGACACACCTCCGGTCGACACAATCCGATGGGGAGATAAATGGGAATCGTTGCCGATCATTTTGAATTTGTCATCAACAGCGTGGATGACATCCTACCAGCAGCCATAAAAATGCGGGATATGGCCGAAGCCATTGGCGGCTACCGCGCCGCCGCCTGCGACAACATCGCGTCTAAAATCCCAATGAAAGATCACGACGGCAATGTTTTAGCCGAGACGATCTTCGGTTGGACTGAAGAATCAGAGCAATGGTGGAAAAATTCCCGCCTTGCCCTTACCAGCCCAGTCCCGAGAGCTTGCCGCTATGAGAATGAGCCCTTTTGGTGCAACATAGACGGCTTTTATACGCGCCAGCCCAATCCATTTTTGGACGAGATTGATCTGGCCGATTTTGAAAAACGCTCCGGCATTCGTTCTGCCATCATTGTGCCAGTGCATTTACCATTAGGGCAGATTGGCGCCGTCTCTCTGGCACCGCGCGACAACCGCGAAGACCTTGCCGACGACTTCCAGATGCACGCCAATGACCTCCAAGTCTTGGCGCACCGTTTCATCACCGGCTATGTCAAAGTCACCCGCGGACGTTCACTGGTACCATCCGACTGCCAGCTGACCAAACGCGAAGTCGAATGCCTGCGCTGGGCAGCGGTCGGCAAAACCGACAGAGAGATCTCCAAGATCCTCTCCCGCAGCCACGCCACCATCCGCTTCCACATCAAATATGCAGGCGAAAAGCTCAACACAGTGAACCGCTCGCAAACCATTTTTAAAGCAGCGCAGCTGGGATACCTTGGCACTGCTGCCTAGGGCTTAGCCCAACGAAAAACAGACCCCGCCTAGGAAGTTCTGGGCGGGGTTTTTTAATGCGAAAACCCTTTGGCAGCAGTGACACCTTGCACTGAGAGGGAAGCCAACAAAAAAGGGCCGCCAAAGCGACCCTCTTCTGATTGTGTTGGTACTATACCGCTTAGAAAATGTTTGCGGTGACGCCGAGGAAGAACTGGCGCCCGATGGGGCTGACTGGGTAAGCCTGCTCTGTAATATACGGCTTGCGGTCAGCTAGGTTATTTACGCCCCCGTAAACGGTGAACATATCATTTACCCGGTAGCTGGCATTGATGTCATGAATGTGGGCTGGCCCAGCAAATGCAGATGGGCCGAACTGCTCAAGACCAACCTCAATCTCAACATCACGCAGGCCAGTCTGACCAATGTAGGTCATGCCATAACCAACCAACAGATCGCCATACTCGGCAGTGATGTTAACACCGCCTGACCATTGTGGGCGCTGAATTTCGCCCAACTCTGGGTCAAAAATGGATGGATCTTGCGGATCAAAGAACTGGTCCAATTCACTTACGTATGACCAGAAGGTTGAAACATTGAAGTCGATTTCGCTTACAGCAAACTGATAATTCGCTGTTACATCGACACCTGAGGTCTTCAGGGCACCGAAGTTCAACTGAGACTGACGCAAGAAGTTGAACGTCAGGAACAAGGATGAGCTCGGATCTCTATTGCGCGAAAACTGCGTACAGAACTGATTGTCCAGGCTTTCACTATCGTAGCAGTTTTCAACAATATCGCGATCACTAATCGCCGCAATAGCGTTTTGGATTTCGATATTGAAGTAATCCACTGTGAGGGTGAACCCGTTAAACCACGTCGGTTGGAAGACAGCACCAATCGTATAGGTCTTGGCTGTTTCTTCGGTCAGATCAGGATTACCCCCTTCAACACCGACAAAACGACCTGTTGCAGGGTTGATAAAGCCTGCTGGAATTCCATCCGCTTGGCAGTTCGCTGCACGGCGAGCGCCGGCCGCGGCATCAGAGGCAGTTAGAGTATCAATTGACGCTTGCTCACACGGGTCAAACCTGTCCGTTTCGAACGTTGTGCCAACCTCCGGTGAGAAAAGCTCAAAGATGTTGGGGGCACGTACGGCTTTTGCGTAGCTCGCTCTGAATCGCAAGGATTCGATCGGCTGCCAGTTAAGGTTTGCTGACCAGGTAAACGCACCGCCGATTGTTGAATAATCCGAATACCTTACCGCACCACCGATAGAAAGTTCTTCAGCGAATGCAGCGCCGGATATTAAGGGAATACTCACTTCGGCAAAGACATCCCATACGTCGTAGCTGCCTGTCACGTTGTCTTGTAAGACAGTACCATCGATGGGAATGCTATTGGTGACCCACCCATCAATGGGCACGTCACGAATGAGGCTCCCAGCGGGGACCACTAAGTCTGCCCCACCCTCGCCAGCGCCAGGAATAATACCGTCCTGCGGCAGGATGCCGAGCGTTAACGGATCGAAGTCGCTCTGGCTACTCTCGTCGCGATATTCTAAGCCGAAAGCGAAGCCAATAGCGCCAGCTGGTAGCTCAAAATAGTCGCCAGTATCACCGGTGAGCAGCGCGCGGAATGTGAGTTGTTCCAGCTCAAATGTATTGAACGTGTCAGTAAGAATGAAGTTACGCGCCGCGTCAGACACACCGTTCGGACCAGCCAAAATATTGAGTGGTTGACACTGACCATCACCAGGGGTGAATGTGTAATAACCAAAGTTATACTGCGGGAACGGTGAAGTGGGCGAAACAGTGCTCGGATCGAGGTCAGAACGACAGACTGGCTCGCCAGTTTCTGGATCGGAGACAACATCAAGAGCGGCAAAATAGCGATCACCCAGAGGATCATTTGCCTGCGTCCTAACCTGCTCAAATTGACCGTAGTTACCAGACAGCTCTAAATCCCAACCGTTATCAAACTCCCAATCGAGACCTGCAATAAAACGGATGGTCTCACGTTCGTTTTTCTCATCGCGAGGCGCCATATCGATATGGTCTTTGAAGACCGTCAACCCATCAGCACCGGCGGCGCCAAACTCCTCTGGAATAAAGGGATTATCTGGCGCTATCGTAAGTTCATCGTGGAAGATACTATAAGGTGACCCAAAAAGAACGCGGTTACGAACATATTTACCCTCTGCAAAGCCTGTGATGCTGTCGGTAAAGTCATATTTTACGTTCACTTGAACGCCGTATTCCGTTCGATCTGGTATCAGGTACTCATCATCGAAGAACGTAGAAATACCGTCACCGCCAGATTGCTCAACGAGGCTCTGAGTTACTTCTCCATCTTGATATGGCCTCACTGACCCATCGTCGTTGACAACCCAACACCCAACGGGGCTAACAACGGTTTGGTCGCAGTCGTTGATACCGTTTCCATCTAAGTCCAAGTCGGCCCCAGAATTCAAACCAATGACGCCGCGTTCGGAACTGATTGCAAATGTTACATCTGGGCGGAAAGCAAGCTGCGGCGCAGATGCAGCGCGGTCAATTAGTGCCCGCTCACTGGCTGTTAGGGAAGGCGCAGCGGTCCCGAATTCATCTTCGAAGGCTGCATTGTAGGCAGCAACACTTGTTGGTATCGTATCGCCGCGTGCGAAAAGCTGTGCAAAGCCCGGAGTACTGCTCGCGGATATCTCATTGGCTTGAAACACGAAATCAGGATTGGAAATAGACCGGCTAATGCCGCCGCTACGTGAAAAGTCTCGATCGCGTCCACGGATGTCGTTTTGACGGCCATAATAAGCATTAACAAAGATGTTGCCTCGGTCGCCCGCAAAGTTTGTACCGTACAGGACATTAATGCGATATTCTTCGCCGTCGCCTTGGTCAGAAATGCTCCCTCGGACGTCCATTTCCAGACCTTCATACTCATCCTTCAACAGAAAGTTCACAACACCGGTAACGGCATCGGCGCCATATAGAGAAGAGGCCCCGCCTGTCAGCACTTCTACGTTTTCAATAAGCCCTTGTGGGATCGACCCAATATCAACCGACTGCTGGCTATCGAGACCGCTGACATGGCGTCTGCCATCGACCAAAACGAGCGTTCTATCAACACCAAGACCGCGTAGTTGAAGCAAACTTTGACCGACTGACCCAGCATTGCCGGCAATAATGTCGCTGGACGCATCGATCGACGCCTGTGCCCCGATAGAGCTAGATAGCGCAGGCAGTTCACGCAGAACGGCAGTCACATCGCCTGTTCCAGAAAGCTTAAGGTCCTCCCCACCGATTGATTGAACCGGAACCGGCGCGACCGCATTAGGGTCCCGCGCAATCAGCGAGCCGGTCACAAAAATCTCTTCAGTACTTGCGGCAGCGGCGTCGGTTTGGTCTTGCGCCGCTGCTGGCAAGCTTGCCATGGCAGTGGCGGCTGCGCCGCTCATTAATAATGCACGAGTCATGGATGCGTGGCGTGCCCGCATAAGTCTTCCTCCAAATTGGCTGCCCCTTGTTTTGCAGCGCGTTTATATTCTGCAGACGCGCAAGCCCAAGTCAGACGATTTGCCCAACCGCACGTCTGCCTTAATTTTCGACAGGGCTTTGCAAAGAACGCAACAGGAAATTAAGGATATGTTCAGAATTAGCGCTGCGTTGCACAAAAACCACGTATTTCATTTTGTGCGATAGGGGCTTAGCGAAATTTTCTTTTCCTGCCCAAAAACTAGGCAGTGTGAACGGCGTTTCCTTGACCATAAGACCCCGCTACTTTAGCGCGCAAATAAAAAGGAGCAGGCTATGATTCACATCGTTGGTGGTGGACTGGCAGGGTGCGAAGCGGCGTACCAAGCGGCGCAAGCTGGCGCCGAGGTGACCCTGTATGAGATGCGCCCTCAGAAGGGCACCGACGCCCACCAGACGGAGACGCTCGCCGAGCTGGTCTGTTCTAATTCCTTCCGCAGCGACGATATGCACAACAATGCCGTCGGCCTGCTTCATGAAGAAATGCGCCGGGCTGGCTCTCTCATTATGCAGGCAGGGGAAGGCGCGCGGGTGCCAGCGGGCGGCGCCATGGCGGTTGACCGCGATGTGTTCGCGCAGGCTGTCCAAACTGCCATTGAGCAACATCCCCGCATCACGCTCAAGCGCGAAGCGGTAGAGACATGGCCGCCTGATACGTGGGAACAGGTCATCATTGCGACCGGGCCGCTCACGCTGCAAAGCCTCGCTGCCGACATAAAAGAGCGAACCGGCGAAGACGCCCTCGCCTTCTTTGATGCGATTGCCCCCATTGTTTATAAAGACAGCATCGATTTCTCGAAGGCCTGGTTTCAGTCGCGCTACGACAAAGGCGATGGCAAAGATTATATCAACTGCCCGCTCGATGAAGCGCAATATACAGCCTTTATTGCCGCTCTGCTGGAGGGCGACACGACAGACTTCAAAGATTGGGAAAAGGACACACCCTATTTTGAAGGCTGTATGCCCATTGAAGTGATGGCCAGCCGGGGGCCGGAGACGTTGCGCTTTGGCCCCATGAAACCAGTCGGCCTGACCAACCCCAATACGGGCGAGCGCCCCCATGCGGTGGTCCAGCTGCGCCAGGACAACAAGCTTGGCACGCTCTATAATATTGTGGGCTTTCAGACGAAATTGAAATACGGCGCACAAAGCGACGTCTTCCGCATGATACCGGGCCTGGAAAACGCCAGCTTTGCCCGGCTGGGCGGCCTGCATCGCAACACCTTCATCAATTCGCCGCGCCTACTGGAGCAGGACCTACGCCTTTCGGCCGAGCCGCGCATTCGGTTTGCGGGGCAAATCACCGGCGTTGAAGGCTATGTGGAATCAGCGGCGATTGGGTTGCTGGCTGGCCGGTTTGCCGCTGCAGAGCAGAGCGGACAAGCTCTCAACCTGCCACCGCGTGAAACAGCGCTTGGCGCGCTGCTATGGCACATCACCGGCGAAGCGATGTCTGATACATTTCAGCCGATGAACATTAATTTTGGACTGTTTCCAGCGTTGGAGAAAAGGTTGAAAAAGAAAGACCGGCGTCCTGCCATGGCGAAACGCGCGCTTGATGCCTTGGATGCTTGGTTGGCACCAGAAACTCTGGCAGCGGAATAAAAAAAGCGCGGCCGGATGAACCAACCGCGCCTGTGCTTAAGGCCTAAGGTTTGCCTTAGTATTTCATGACCGGGTCAAGCTCTTTGGCTTGACCAACCCAGCCTTCTACGACCTTTTCAGATGGCAAGCTGCGAACCAGCTTTTTCTTCGCGTTCACTTCGGCCATTTTTGCAGCGAGATTGTCAGGGCGGCGATTGCGGAGCTCTTTAACAGTATCAACGCCAGCGGCTTCCAGAAGCTCCGAATATTCCTCACCAACGCCTTTAATGCGCATCAGGTCCGCCATGTTGGCAAATTTGAGGATTTTCTTCTCGTCAATACCCGTGTCAGCGGCAACTTGCTTGCGGCCTTTTGGCGTGCAGGCCTGCTCAAGCAGCGCCCCTGTTGTGCGAATGCCCGCGCCTTTGAGTTTTTCGGCCAATGCTGGGCCAATGCCTTCAATGTCGATAATGCTATAGCTCATGAGATACTGTGCTCCCGCGTCCGGTTTCGGTTTATAAATAGGTCACAATGTGGCCCCCTTGGCGGGTTTGTTTATCTCGCTCCAGCATCGGCGCGTTATCCTTCCCCCAAGATGGCCAGCATCGAACCGGATTTTTTTCGGAAAGGCAATGCCTAACGCGGGATGAGGTCTGATTTATCCGCCTACAGTCTGCCAAAACGACTATATATCCAGGCCCGAACGATAAAGCGCGCTACATTGACGGGTGGAGATGGCTGCTCAGGATCAAAGTCGTGCTTGGCAGCGTCACGACCGCTGATGAGGGCCAAGATAGCAGGTGCGAGGCCAGCGCGCTGACGCTTTGACCATGGCAAACACAAACTCTCCTGAAGCGTCGATAAGGATTGCGTGCCCATCTTCCCTAGCGTGGCTTTAAGCCCTGGCGTAAACGCGCCTTGAAACAGCATTTCCGGGGCTTGCCCGGCCGCTTCCAGTGCGTCCACAGCCAAATGCACCTCGCGCCGCTGCGCATGATAGCCAACGGCCTCAACGACTGCCAATTGAGCAGCCGCTGCGCCGAGCGCTCGGCCTTGCTCTTGGGTAGCTTCATCGCCGCCTGTGACGGCAATCACTTGTGCGTACAGGGAGCCGCCAATAGCGCGGATATAGTCTTGCGCCGCCGCCATATCGACGGGCGCGTCGTCATAAAGGTCGCCTTCGCGTGCATCTATCATGGCATTGAGCTGCGTAACGTCTAACCGCTTGTCTTGGATTGGCCCCGCAAGAGCCTCAACGACGGGGTGGCGGCGCGGCTGGCCAGCCACTATGCCGTCTAACGCCTCTCGCCACCATGTGAGCCGTATTTCGCCAAGCATGGGCTCTGAAACACTGTCGCGGATGCGCGACAACTCCGAATGGAAGGCATGGAGCGCTATAAGCGGCGCTTGGTCAGCCGGCTGTGCAAAGAGGCACGCGATGTAGCGCGGCTTGTCCAGGTCCTTTAGATGCGATGCGCAGGCCTGTGTGACGGCATCAAACGGCATCAGAGCGTCGCCTCAAACAGGAAATAGAAGGCAGGCGGCCTGGCGGTCTTCCGTCACCAACACATTATAAGTTCGCGCTGCTGCGCCGGTGTCCATTACATCCACGGGGATGTGTGCATCGGCAAACGCCTTGCGCAGGGCAGACGGCATTTGCAGCATGGTCTGGCCGGTTCCAATCAGCAACACATCGAGCGGTCCGAGCGCTTCGGACATGGTCTTTATGTGCTCATGAGCGAGGTCTGCAAATGCCTCTACAGGTGCTGGCTGGGCATAGTCACTGGCGACGAGAACGGCGCCTTTCTGAACCAGCCCAGCCACACGAAAGCCCCCATCCCCATAGCCTCGGATGAGAAACTTGTTGCCGCTGTCCGCCTTCTGAAGCTTCATCGCGTTATGGCGCGGCCTTGGCTTCCTGGGGGATGAAAGCCTCGCGGCTGACGTTCAGCGCGTTGAGTACGGGAGAAGCAACGAAGATTGAGGAATAGGTTCCAATCACGACCCCCCAAATCATCGCTGCCGTAAACCCGCGAATGACCTCGCCGCCCAGGAAGAAGAGCGCCAGCAAGGCAAGCAAGGTGGTGATAGACGTCATCAATGTCCGCGCCAGGGTTTCATTGAGCGATTGGTCGATGATTTCAAGGATGCTTGGTTTTCTAAACTTGCGCAGGTTTTCTCGAATGCGGTCGAACACAACCACCGTATCGTTCAGCGAGTAGCCGACAATGGTGAGAATAGCGGCAACGATGGAGAGATTGAACTCCAATTGGGTGACAGAGAAAAAGCCAATCGTAAGGGCAACATCATGAATGAGGGACGTAACCGCACCCAAACCAAATTGCCATTCAAAGCGAAACCAGATGTAAATCATGATGGCACCGACCGCGAGAAGCACTGCGGTGATACCTTTCTCCACAAGCTCGCCTGATACTTTTGGGCCAACGCTTTCCGTTCGCCGAACCTGATAGCTTTGTTCCAGCGCCTGGTCTAATGCGCCGAGGACTGCAACTATGGCTGGCTGTTCGCCCCCATCGGCTTGGCGCTCTAGCCGGATGAGGATGTCATTGGGCGCACCAAATTCTTGAGCAGCGACATCCCCTAGCCCAAGCGCGAACACGCTCGCTCGAATGACTTCCAAGTCAGCTGGTCCATCGGTTTCAATTTCAATAGTCACGCCGCCGCGGAAGTCGATGCCGAAGTTGAGGCCATTCATATAAGTGTAGGCGCCAGAGGCGATGACCAACAAAACGGATAAGACCATCGCGATCTTGCGAAACTGCATGAAGGGGATTTTGGTATTTTCTGGAACGAGCCGGAGGAGCATTGAAAAACCCTTCGCTAAATCGCGAGCGTTTGCGGGCGGCTGCGCCGCAGCCAGACAGTCAAGATCATGCGGGTCACCATGATGGCGCTGAAGACGGATGTGATGATGCCGATGGCCAGCGTAACAGCAAAGCCTTTCACCGGGCCAGAGCCGAACTGGAACATCAGGAGAGCAGCGAGAAGCGTCGTGATGTTGGCATCAAAAATAGTACTCATGGCGTTGCGGTAGCCTGCATCGACCGCCTGGACGGGTCGGCGACCAACACGCAATTCTTCTCGAATACGCTCGAACACCAGAACATTGGCGTCCACCGCCATGCCAACGGTGAGAACGATGCCTGCAATGCCTGGCAGTGTGAGCGTGGCCTGCAGGCCAGACATGGCGGCGAATAGAAGTACGATATTCGCAAACAGTGCCACATCTGCCACCAGGCCAAAGCGGCCATAGACCAACACCATGAAAACGATGACGGCCACCAAGCCAATGACGCCGGCAATCTTACCGGCAGCGACAGAGTCTGCGCCCATATCCGGACCAACCGTGCGTTCTTCCAGAACTGTCAGGTCCGCTGGCAATGCGCCCGCGCGCAGCAGCAAAGCCAGTTGAGAGGAAGTTTGGGCATTGAAACTGCCTGAGATCTGCGCCGAGCCACCCAAGATAGGCTCATTGATATTGGGCGCTGAAATGACTTTTTCGTCCAAAACGATGGCGAAGGGACGACCGACATTTTCACGCGTGACATCGGCAAAGATACGTCCCCCTGCTGAGTTGAAGTCGATATTGACGACCCAGCGGTTTTCCGAAAAGGAGGCATTGGCGGAATTAAGCTGGTCGCCCGTAATCATC
Organism: uncultured Sphingomonadales bacterium; assembly: GCA_937884085.1. Lineage (GTDB taxonomy): Bacteria > Pseudomonadota > Alphaproteobacteria > Sphingomonadales > CAKZYD01 > CAKZYD01. Next base: position 47,283 of record CAKZYD010000408.1, read on the forward strand.
GCGCGCCGCCTTATGGCGATCTTGCGGTTTTCGTCTTCCTCAAAGACACGCAGCTCCGAACCTGGGGGGACACGGCCACGGGCAATATCTTCAGCGGACACCGTGACATCAACCAGATGGAAAGTTAGACGCGCCGTTTGTGTGAAAATCGCCTTGGCTTCTTCACGGTCTTGCAACCCGGGAAGCTGGACGACAATTCGGTCTTCTCCCTGCCCTTGAATGGTCGGCTCCCGTGTGCCCAGTTCATCGACCCGGCGCCGAATGACCTCGATGGATTGGCCAACGACTTGCGTCTTACGCGCAGAAATCGCGGCCTCTGTGAGGACGATCGTGACCTTACCAGTATCGGTGATCCCATATTCGAAATTCGGCTGGCCCGGGCCAAGCTGGCTGGCGCCAACTGGGGAAATTGCCGCGTTGAGGACTTTTTTGACCACCTCGCTTTGCGCTGAATCGCGCAGCATGAAGGAAATGCCGCTATCCATATCAGCGAAATTCGCATAGCCGATGCGGCGCCCTTCTGGCGTGCGGGCATCACGGAGCGCCTGCCTGATGGTATCGCCAAGGCTTTCAACCTGTTCGGTGAGTACCGAAGCGCTGTCCACTTCTAACAGAAAATGCGACCCGCCTTGCAAATCAAGCCCGAGGTTGACGGTGTTGGTCGGGGCCCAGCTTGGGAATTGGCCGCGCGTGTTTTCATCAAAGACATTGGGCAGCGCAAAGATCAGGCCGAGCACGCAAATGCCGGTGATCAGCGCAATCTTCCAGGGGGGAAAGTCAAGCATCAGCTTAGGGGTCTACTTCTTCTCAGACTTTTTATCGTCAGCCGGCTCGGTTTTGGTCCGCACGTCTGAAATGGTGGACTTGACGGCTTTCACCCGCACGCCCTCGGCCAAATCAATTTCCACATCATCGTCTGCGACTTTGGCCACTTTGCCAATCAAGCCGCCGGCCGTGACCACAACGTCGCCGCGGCGGATGCCACCGACCATATTCTGGTGGTCCTTGAGGCGCTTTTGCTGCGGCCGGATAAGCAGGAAGTAAAAGATGACGAACAGCAGCACAATCATGGTAATTGGGCTTGCCAAAATGGCCTGCACGCCGGTTGGCGCCGTTTGTGCGTAAGCCACATCAATAAACATGCGAGTTCCTTTTCTAGCCTTCCTGGTCCTGCAGCGATAGACAGGTGGCACACACCACAGCCCAACACCGCCCACCCCCTGACCTATGAGGTATGCCATGGCAGATAAGGCCAGTCTGCGAACATTACTAGAGCGAATTGCACTTGCGCTGGAAGGTTTGGCCGCGCAGTCCCATGCCGACGCCTCTCAAACACCTGAATTCGAGACCGCCGATAGCTATGTTTGGCAGGCTGACACAGCAACACTGAAGCCTGTCCGTCATGTCCATGCCGTACCGCTCGACTTGCTCCTCGGCATTGATCAGCAAAAGGCGACCTTAAGCGAGAATACCCGGCGGTTTGCCGCCGGCTATCCGGCGAACAATGCGCTTCTCTGGGGCGCGCGTGGCACGGGGAAGAGTTCGCTGGTGAAAGCCATCCATGCGGCTCTGCCCAGTCCCAAACCTGCCTTGGTGGAAATCCATCGGGAAGACATCACCAGCCTGCCCGCGTTAATGGAGATTCTGAGCGGATTAGAGCGCCGCACACTCCTGTACTGCGATGACCTCTCTTTCTCCAAGGATGAGAGCAGCTACAAATCCCTGAAAGCCGTCCTTGACGGCGGGCTGATGGGGCGGCCGGATAACGTCATCTTCTATGCGACCTCCAATCGGCGCCATCTGATGCCGCGCGATATGATGGAAAATGAACGCTCAACCGCGATCAATCCAGCAGAAGCTGTCGAAGAAGCTGTGTCCCTCTCCGACCGGTTTGGCCTTTGGCTTGGCTTTCATAGGGTTGACCAAGCGCTGTTTTTAAAAATGGTGCATGGCTATGCGAAACGCTTCGACTTGCCAAGCGAGGGCTTGGAAGACGCGGCCAAAACTTGGTCTGTGACGCGCGGCACGCGGTCAGGCCGGGTAGCGTGGCAATTCATTCAGGATTGGGCCGGCGCGCATGCGCAGCGGCTGGAGTTTTAGCGGCCAGCGGCAGCCATTTGTGTGCGGCCTAGATAGCGCATGGGGTCAATCGCCCTGCTGTCGCGGCGCAGCTCAAAATGCAGCTGCGGGCTTTGCACCAAACCGGTGTTGCCAACGCGCGCGATTTGCTGGCCTTGCACAACCCAATCCCCAGGCTGCACGGCATAGCTAGATAGGTGCGCATAGGCGCTGACCATACCGTTGGAATGACGCAGGAGGATGAGATTTCCAAATGCCCGCAGCTTTTTCCCTGCGTAAATGACTTCACCCGCTGCCGCGGCATAGACCGGCGCGCCAGAGCGAGCCGCGATATTGACGCCATCATTGCGCAAACCGTCCGCTTTCACGCCATAACCCGACACCACTTTGCCAGTGACCGGCCAAATGAAGGTCGCTGACCCCGCTTTAGGTGACAACGGCGCTTTGACCACAGCCTTCGTCGCTGACGCACCTGGCAACCGCAGTGTCTGTCCAGGCTTTAAGACGTAGGGCTTTTTCAGGCTGTTGATGCGAATGAGCTCCGCTGGAACAACACCATGACGGCGCGCGATTGCGTATACGCCGTCGCCTTTGCGCACCCGGTAGATGGGTTTTGAAGGCGCGGAGACCTTAACAGCTTTGACAGGAGCAGGCTTGGCCACCTGTCGCGGCGCTGGTGCGCCGGAGAAAACAAGCGTTTGGCCGCGTGCCAAGTGATAAGGCGCTTTCAAACCATTCAGCTGAATCAGCGTTTGGGCGGACACGCCATAGCGTCTAGCCAGGCCATAGACCGTATCGCCCGCTTGAACGGTGTAAACCGCTGCTGAGCGCTTTGGCTGGGCTGGTTTTGGCGTCCAGGTCACCCGCTGAACGGCCGGTTTCGCTTTTGGCGTTGGTACTGGGATGGGACTGTTCGTGATTTGCCAGCGTGGGCTTACGGCGCGGTAGTCATAGGGTTGCGCACAGGCGACTGCCAGGAACGACCCGAGGATGAGCACAAGGCTCCGCGATATGAAAACCGAAGCAAGCATACGGATAAAATAAAGTCGCGCGAATCGGCTGTCTAGCCGTCCAATCGAGATTCGCCTTTTGGACTCAAGGCTTTAGGCCGATGGAGCGGGACCTTCGTTAACCATGGGAACGAATTTTGCCGGCGTGACCGTCAGGCGCTTCATTTGGCCCTCGACCTTTGAGAGGCGCACCACATCCTGCGGGCCGTCTTCCGGTCCAATGGGAACTACCATATGTCCGCCTTCAGCCTATTGTTCCCACAACTTTTGTGGCAGCTCAGCTGCAGCGGCAGGCACCATGATGCGATTAATCGGCGCTTGTTCCGGCCAACCTTCCCAGCCATTGCTGAGACGGCAGACTATGTTGCGCAAACGCAACGCTTCAAAACGTTTTTCAGCTGGGCTCAGAAGGTTCTTGAAACGTTCTACGCTAAACACGCGGCGCGCGAGGCGAGACAGGATGGCGCATTGATAGCCAGACCCGGTTCCTATCTCCAAGACTTTATCGGTTTTGCTGACCTCCAGCGCCTGTGTCATCAACCCAACCATAAGCGGCTGGCTAATGGTTTGACCGCTCGCGATGGGCAGCGCCAGATTATCCCACGCATAGTCCGCCATCTCTTCGTCAACAAAAGCATCCCTGGGAATGTCAGCCATAACGTTCAAAACAGCATCATTGGTCACGCCGCCGCTGCGCAGGCTTTCGAGAAGCTCTGTTTTGGCCGGGTCAGCCATTCTCAAACCGGCGGGAAAGCGTCCCTTCCATGCGCTGCCGCGTTGCCTCATGGGTCAGGTTTAAGTGGAGCGGCGTGACGGAAATGAAGCCATCGCGCACCACCTGCAAATCGCTATCCTCAGGCTGCGCCCCCAGCGCCCGGCTGAGCGCAAACCAATAGTAGGGAAGCCCGCGCATATCATGGCGCGCTTCAATCCGCATATCCGTCACGTCGCGCTGTCCTTGATGGGTGACTTCAATGCCCTTCACGCTCTCCGCGCCAAGGGCCGGGAAATTCACATTCATAAGAACGGTCTCAGGCCAGCCCTCTTTGAGCAAATCACGCACAATGGAGGCGCCAAAGGTTTCAGCGGGCGCCCAATCGATGCGCCCTTCCTGGACATTCACCGCTTGGCTCAAAGCAATGGAGGGCACACCGGCCAGGGTGCCTTCCATGGCCGCAGCGATCGTCCCGGAGTAAGTCACGTCCTCGCCCAAATTCGAACCGCGATTAACGCCGGACAAAACCAAGTCCGGCGCACCATCTTGAATGATGTGGTTGGTGGCCATCATCACGCAGTCCGTCGGTGTGCCGCGCACAGCATAGCGCCGCGATGCGAGTTTCACATAGCGCAGAGGTTGGTTAAGCGTGAGCGAATGCCCGGCCCCGGATTGCTCGGCTTCCGGGGCGACTACCCAGACATCGTCACTCAATTCGCCGGCAATTTTTTCCAAAACGCCAAGGCCGTCCGCGTGAATACCATCATCGTTGGTTACTAAAATCCGCATAAGCTACTGATTTTCCAGTCTCGTAAGACCGTCCATATAGGGCTGAAGAACGGACGGGATAGCGACGCTGCCATCTTCATTC
>CAKZYD010000409.1 GCA_937884085.1 uncultured Sphingomonadales bacterium
CTGCGCTGCACAATAAGATTGACCAAGCGCTTAGCTACGGTGCTGGTCTGCCGCGCGAACAGCGCCAGTTTGAGCCGCATATCACCCTTGCGCGCTTTAGCGGTCGGCATGGGCCGCTGGGCGGGTTTTTGGAAACGGCAGGTGGGCTGAGAACACCAAGCTGGCAAGTCGACCATTTCAGCTTGTTCCTCAGCACCCTTGGTAGCGCTGGGGCCCATTACCGCGTTCTTGGCAATTATGGCGGTGATGACAATCCCTGGGCAGAAGATATGGCTGCTTATGAGTTTACGGCCTAACTAACCCAGAATTTGCCTTAGCAGCGCCTGATTGGCCGCTTCGACCAAATCAAGAACCTCTTCAAAACCTTGCGCTCCGCCGAAATAGGGATCTGGTACTTCGCGTCGCTGCCCTGGAAACACCAAATCGAGATAGAGCCGTGGCTGATTGGCGCGTCCAACGGCAAGCGCTTGCATGTCTTCCAGATTGCGCGCGTCCATGGCGAAGACATGCTCAAAGTCGTCGAAATCGCCTGGCGTCACTTGCCGGGCGCGTAGGGGGTTTAAATCAATGCCGCGCTCGGCCGCAGCGGCTGTCATGCGCTCGTCCGGTGGTGCGCCGATGTGCCAATCGCCTGTGCCGGCTGAATCAACGCGCACTTGGCTGTTCAATCCAGCATCGGCCAGCAGCTTTAAAAAATTGCCATGGGCGGCGGGCGAGCGGCAGATATTGCCAAGACAGACGAAGAGAACTGAGGTCATCGGATAAAATCCTTTGCTTGCCGCCGCGCTTTGCTACTGTGCAGCCAATGGCACAGCTTTCCTCAATTGTCATCCTTACCGGCGCGGGTGTTTCTGCGGAAAGCGGGGTGCAAACCTTCCGTGGGCCGGATGGCTTGTGGGAGGGTCACCGCGTGGAAGATGTGGCAACCCCAGAAGCCTTTGCGCGGGACCCGGTGCTGGTTCAAAATTTTTACAATATGCGTCGCCAAGCGCTTTCAAGCGTAAACCCCAATGCGGCCCATGAGGCGCTTGCCCGGCTCGAGCGTGAATTCCAAGGCGATTTTCTCCTTGTTACTCAGAATGTGGATGACCTCCATGAGCGCGGCGGTAGCAGCAATCTCATCCATATGCACGGAGAGCTTAAGCGGGTGAGATGCGAGGCGTGCGGCGCGGTCATGGCTTGGGAGATAGACTTGTTTCAAGAAACGCCTTGCCCCAAGTGCACGGCCACATCAGCTCTGCGCCCCCATATCGTCTGGTTTGGCGAGATGCCTTTTGCCATGCATTCAATCGAAGCCGCGTTGGCCAGCTGCGATTTATTTGTCTCGCTTGGTACGTCCGGGAATGTCTATCCCGCCGCTGGCTTTGTAAACCTGGCGCGCAATTATGGCCGGGCCCACACGATAGAGCTTAATTTAGAGCCGTCCCTTGGCGCGTCGCAGTTTCATGAATGCCGGCATGGCCCAGCCACTGAAATCGTGCCAGCTTTTGTGGAGGAAATCTTGGAAGCACAATGATGAAATATGTCGCGATACTTCTGGCCTTTGCCGTTACAGCCTGCGCCAGCACCCCAAAGTCCAATCAAATGGACTCTATGATCGGCCCCATCCGCAAGCCGACGGATTTTAGGCGCACCACGCTCATTGTCGCGGATGCGGAGCGCTCTTTAAAACTCTATCGCGACATCCTCGGCTTTGAGCCCAATTATGACAAAGTCCTCTCTATGTCAGGCGTTGCCCTGCCTGCCGGAGAACCTGGCGCTAAGGCGCGTTTGTTGCTGCTAGAGGGGAACGACCCCTGGGTCGGCTGGATTGGCATGCTGGAATGGGTCGATCCGCCGCTTGACCCGCGCGCAGATGTGCCCACGCGGCTTGGCATTGGCGACGTTGTGTTGCTGTTCAACACCACGAAAGTAGACGAGCGATGCGCCAAGATTAAAAAACTAGAGGGCGTGCGCTTTACGGCAGAACCGCGGACCGTGACCTATCCAGGGCGCAATGGCGGGCCGGATATTAAGGTGCGCGGCTGTAACTTCTTCGATGCTGATGGCTATCTGGTCGAGCTTAACCAGATACTAGAATGAGGCTTTCTGAACCTCATCCGTCATGCTGGACTTGATCCAGCATCTGTTCCCGAGAAAAGCTGACTTTGCGAGGTCCTGAATCAAGTTCAGGACAACGGACATTTCCTTCACAGGGGTGACGCAGCATTGTTGGCTAAGCGCGGATAAACTCGCGCACGCGGGGTGAAATCTGCTCGCGCCATTTGCGGCCATTGAAGATGCCGTAATGGCCAACGCCTT
>CAKZYD010000410.1 GCA_937884085.1 uncultured Sphingomonadales bacterium
CAAGCAGAGTTATGAAGCGTCAAAACTCAAAACACATCAAAGAGTTGAAGAGCTTACCTATGATGTCACCGTCGCTTATCTTGGAGTTCTACAGCAGCAAAAAGTCGTGAACCTGGCGCAGCAAAACTTAGAAGCGCACCGCTATATTCTCAATCTAGTGACAGCCCAGAAGGAAGCAGGCCAAGGCACAGCCGCGGACGTCAATCGTGTCTCCTCCAGCCTGTCCAACGCTGAGTCCTTCATGCTAGAGGAAGAAAGCAAGTTGCAGCAATCACGCGACCAATATCGCCGCTTGCTGGACGCGCCGCCAGGCCTGCTGGTTGACCCAATCATTGATTTATCGCTGCTGCCACAAACGGCTGAAGACGCCGCGGCCCGCAGCGTCACGGAAAGCCCGCAGCTTCTGCAGGTGAAGGCCGATGAACGGTCCATCAAAAACCAACTACGCAGTCAGCGCGGAAACTACCTGCCGAAAGTAGAGATGGAAGTGCAGGGGAACTTGCGGACAGACGTTGCCGGCGAAACGGGCTCTATTCGCGACGCCCGCGCCATGATGTTCTTGCGCTATAATGTCTTCAATGGCGGCGCCGACACCGCTGTCGCGTCGCGCCTGCGCGCCCGCGTGAAAGAGATTGGCTACGAATTTGAAAAGCAGAAGCGGACGGTCGAACAAGATATCCGCAATGACTTTACCGCCATTGATGCCAGCCGCGCAAAAATTGAAACGATTTCCGACCAAGTGGATGCGGCCCAGGAAGTGGTGCGCCTGTATGAAGAACAGTTCCGGGCGGGCGACCGTACCGCCTTTGACTTGCTGGACGCCCAGCAGGCCCTCATCAACGCGAAGCTGGAGCAGGTTCTTAACAAATATCAGGAAACGCGGGCAGCTTACCGCGTTTTACAGCAGCTTGGCAGCCTTTATTACGCCCTCACGTCGCAAGACTAACGCGCTGTATTTCTTTAAGTTTTCTTCAGTCCGTCAAATTTTAAAGAATTTGATACTATTTTGGTCACACGCTTTCCATCAAAATGCCGTTATATTGAGTGCAGTTGATGCTTGATTGGTGGGAGGCCAACCATGCGGACTGCGTACTTCTTCTTAGTCACTTCGCTGTCTTCAGCATTTGCGCCAAATATTATGGCGGCAGAAGAAACACTGGACAGCGCGCCGGCCTTTACACTTACGCCCGCCGTGCAAACCGCGCCGCTGTCTCCCGAAAAATTAAAAGTGTCGGGCGCAGCCGTCGCAAGCCATGACTATGGCATCCGGACCTTAGAAACCTGGTCTGGCGGCTTTCAAACCAGCTACACCCTGTTTGATGACAGCTATAGCTTCATCGATGTCGACGTAAAGGTCGGCCTGAAGCCAAAGCGCCTCATGTCGCTGCAGGCAAATTGGTAAACTTCGCCGAGCGCCTGTCGACATAAAGCGGCAACCTCTTTTCAAAATACCCCTTCGCCTTTAGTCTATGGTTAACGTTGCGGTAACGACCGCAGCGCCATTCTGCGTTCGTTTATAGAGAACCGCTTAAGGTGCCCAATGCATCCTGCTCACCAGCCAGTCTTCCATCCAGAACCCGGGGCTTTAGCGCCGCTGTTCCATGGCAAATGCGGCTCGAATAGCCGTTATGCTTTTGGCAGCGTAGCTGGACGCTATGTGGTGCTTGCCATGATTGGCGCGCATACTCATCCGCTAGCGCAGGAGACCATGCAGAAGATTGCCAACTGCCCTGCCTTTGATGATCAAAAGGCCAGTGCTTTTGCGGTTTGGGCCGATGGTAAGGTGGGACAAAGCGCGCTCTCAGAGCCACGACTTCCGGGCATTCGCCACTTTGACGATACGAACGGCGATATCTTCAAGCTCTATCGCCTTGCTAAGCCCTTAGCCGATGAAAAGCAGTTGCGCATCAAACCGCTCATTATCGTGTTCGACCCGATGCTGCGCATTCTCCATGTCTGCGATTTGAAAGATATTGATGGTGCGTTGGATATCGTCACGCACATGCCGCCACCTTATGAGCATGCGGGGACGGAGCTAACGCCGCCCGTGTTGGTCATTCCCCGGGTGTTTGAAGAAGACTTCTGCCAGGAGCTCATCGCCTATTACGAACAGCAGGGCGCTGAATATTCCGGCGTGATGTCTGAGAAAGATGGTCAGACGGTCTATGTGGAAAACCCCAGTTTTAAAGTACGCTTCGACTGCCAAATCGAAAGCGAAGATATCCGCACACGGGCGCGCAGCCGCATTGAGCGCCGGCTCGTCCCCATCCTGCATAGAGCGCTGAACTTCGAGGCCACCCGCATGGAGCGCTATATCGTGGCCTGCTACACGAAGGAAAAAGGCGGCTTCTTTCTGCCGCCCCGCGACACCACCACAAAAGGCACGGCCCACCGCGCGTTCGCCGTGACTATCATTCTCAACTCCGGTGATTAGGTAGGCGGAGGGCTACGCGTGCCTGAGTTTTCAGACATGGTTGATGTGGCGCCGCGCGGCGGGGCCGTGGTGTTTGGCTGCTGCCTGCTGCATGAGGCCTTGCCCGTGACGAGCGGCAATCGCTTTGTCTTCCTCCCCTTCCTCTATGATGAAGCAGGCGCCAAAATCCGCGACGAGAATACGGGGTTTTTAGCGGACAATGTGCCGAAGTATCAAAGAGCAGCCTCAAGCGCATAAACCGGGGTTGCGCCGCTAATCCAGCCGCCACCAAGAACACGCTCATCATCATAGACCACGCAGGCCTGGCCTGAGGACACCCCATATTCCGGGTCATCAAAGCGCACTTCGGCGCGGCCGTCAGCTTGTCCAATCACCGTGACGGG
>CAKZYD010000411.1 GCA_937884085.1 uncultured Sphingomonadales bacterium
CAATCGAGCCCTTGCTGCGCGCACAGATAAGCGCTGGTGGAAGAGTTTTGGCTTTGGCATTCCAGCAGAAGAACAGGACGTGATTGATGCGGCGCTTGAACAGGTGTCGCTCGCGGACCGACGGACGGACTTGGCGGGCCTGTTGTCGCATGGCGAAAAGCAATGGCTGGAAATCGCGATGGTGCTGGCCACGGGCGCGCAGCTTCTTCTCCTAGATGAGCCAACCGCTGGCATGGGTCCGCAGGAGACACGCAAGACGGCAGAGCTCATCCACAGCCTTGGCACTAGTCGCACCGTTCTGGTTATCGACCACGACATGAGCTTTGTGGAGCAACTGGCCAGCCAAGTCACGGTCATGCACCAAGGCAAATTCCTCACCCAAGGCACCGTTGAGGACATCCGCGCTGATGAAGAGGTGGCCGCCATTTATTTGGGCCAGACCCACGCATGACCAACGCGCTGACCCTCACCAAACTATCTAGCCGCTATGGCCAAAGCCAAGTCCTGTGGGACATTGATTTAGATGTGCCCAAGCAGGCGGCGTTGGCCGTCATTGGCCGCAATGGGGTCGGCAAATCGACGCTTATCAACACTATCATGGGTGTTCATAAGGCAAGTGGCGGCACCTTGGCGTTAGATGGTACCGATATCACCCGCCTGTCTGCCCATCACAGGGCCAGGGCAGGGCTGGGCTTTGTCCCACAAGGCCGCCATATCTTCCCGCATTTGACCGTGCTGGAAAATTTGGAAAGCGGCCTTGCAGCCCAGCCTAAGAATGCCCCGGAGCGCGGTAAAATTCCTCGCTACATCTTCGACCTGTTCCCAAAGTTGGCCACAGTGAGAAGCCGCAAAGGCGGCGTTCTTTCCGGCGGTGAGCAGCAGCAGCTTGCCATTGGCCGCGCGCTCACAGGTCATCCAAAGGTTCTCCTGCTCGATGAACCCACGGAAGGTATTCAGCCTAACGTGGTCCAGCAAATCGAAACGGCGCTGACCACAGTCCGCCAGGAGCTTGGCCTGACCATCATCATTGTCGAACAATATCTCGACTTCGTGTGGCGCTTTGCCGACCACTTTTGCGCCATGGATGGTGGAAAAATCATTGAGCAAGGTCGCACAGCCGACTACACCGCAGGCGACATCGCGCATTTAGTGCGCGTTTAGAACGCAGAGGATGCGTTTGATTCTGGTGGGTCCACTCAGGTCGTCAATGTTGTGATTGATCAGCAAGATGGCGGCTTTAGCGGCACTTACGGCGGAAATACGACGATGGCTGTTCAAATCGGGGATCTTAATGGCGATGCCACACTCGATTTGAACTGGACCAATGGACTGCGCCTTTACATCTTTACATCTTTACATCTTCGGCTTCGAAATGGATCGCTTTCAAAGCCCTGGCCTGGCCGACGAAAGCTTTGGGCCAATTGGCGGGCCCACTGATATTCTGCGGCGCGAGGAACGGCTTTTTAGATCGCGCGAATATAAATTCCATGCAGGCGTGAATTGGACGCTTGATAATGGCGACGTGCTGCGCCTGTCCGGTTAAGGTAGTTTTTATAATGAGGAGTCTTTTGAGGAAACGACAGACTTGGTGCCATTTCTCTCAGACCCGCTGCAGGATACGCTCTTAAATTTCGCCAGCCAGGGTTATGGCGCCGAATTTACAGCCGAACATGAGCGCCGGCTTAACAAGTCTACCACAAGCCAGCGTCTCCAAAACGAAACCCGGCACGCTGTCCCAAATTATCCGACAACGGACACTTCTTACAAGACATCTGTTTTGCTACAACTGGCAGGCAGGATAGTGTGACTTTAGCCTGCTGCGTTGTTGATACCAGGAATAGATCCACAAAGGCTTTTGGTTGTTCCCGGTTAGGCGGATGCGGATGTATCGATCGGGGATAAAATCGGACCTATTGGTGACCGTGATTTTAAGTGTCAGCGCTTGACCTATGGCGCTCATTGCTCTGCTGTGCGCGCTACTTTCGAGGGGATTGTTTGGACCTTCGCTGAAGACAC
>CAKZYD010000412.1 GCA_937884085.1 uncultured Sphingomonadales bacterium
CTAGACACCAAATGCTGGTCGCTTTCGAGCGCCCGGCAATTTTTTCTTAGATGTAGGAAAAAGCTGCCTAGCCTTAACCCCTTTTTCACTACAATCGCCGTAGCGTCTTTCCAAAGTGGGACCCGCCATGCTGCGCAGGCATGGCCTATGAATGGAAGTTAGACGCTGCCGTGAATGGCTTTTCACAACTTGTAAAGAATTTGGGCCCAGCCCGCCTTGCGGCTATGGGCCTGGTGATCGGCGGTATGATGGTGTTTTTCACCTTCATCTCCTCCCGACTGGGCACATCCCCACAGTCCATTTTATTCGCTGATTTGGAATTGGTTGAAGCTGCGGAAGTCACCGAGCGGCTCACAACCATGCAAATCCCTTATAAGATGAGCAGCGACGGTCGTACCATTTTCGCGCCGAGCGATGAGATCACGCAGCTGCGTATGCAATTTGCTGCCGAAGGTATTGGCGGCGGCCTGGGTTATGAGTTGCTGGACAAGCAAGACGCGCTTGGCACCACATCCTTCATGCAGCAGGTCAATCATCGCCGCGCCATTGAAGGCGAACTCGCGCGCACCATTCAGTCTATCAACACGGTACGGGAAGCCCGTGTGCATTTGGTGATGCCAGAGCGGGCTTTGTTCGCCGAAGAGCAAACAGAACCGAGCGCATCCGTTGTTTTGCGTACAAAAGCAGGGCGTCTTAGCATTGAGCAAGTCCGTGCCATTCGGCAACTGATTGCTGCCTCTGTGCCAAGCCTCGCGCCGGAGCGGATTTCCATCGTAGATCAATATGGCAGCTTGCTCGCCCGCATTGATGAAACCGGCGAAGGGGCTAGCATTACCGACATGCATGAGCGCCAGATTGCCATGCAGACGACGCTGGAACGCCAGATCGAGGACTTGCTGGAGCGCACTGTTGGTCCAGGCCGAGTGCGCGCTGAAGTTTCCGTTACTCTCAACAATGAACGGGTGTCCACTCAATCCGAGATCTTTGACCCAGAAGCACAGGTGGTCGTATCCTCAAGTGTGACAGAGCGCACAAGCTCTGAAACAGAGACAGAGGGTGGCACCGTTTCGGTGGCCGATAACCTGCCAGACGGAGAAGCCGGCGGCGCGGAAGAAAGCTCTGCCAACAATAATGAAACGCAGGAAACGACCAATTTCCAAAACTCTCGGACTCAAACCACACGGGTTAAGGAAATTGGATCGGTCGAACGCTTGTCAGTCGCCGTCCTCGTCGACGGCACCTATACCAAAGTAGATGGCACAGAAGACCCAACGACCTACGCACCGCGGCCAGCGGAAGAGATCGCCCAGATGGAGCGTCTGGTAAAAGGCGCTATCGGCTTCAACGACAGTAGAGGGGACACAATAGAAATTGCATCAATGCAATTTACAACCCAGACGATTGATGGCGAAGCGCCTGAAATAGATACAATTCTGGGCCTGGATATGAGCGCATTTGAACGCACTGCTGAAATAGGCGTTCTAGGAATTGTCTCCATACTGGTCCTACTCTTGGTCGTTCGTCCCATTGTGAAGAAAGTCATTGAGGCAGCTCCAGTTCAACAACAAGAAATACAGCAAAACCCCGCCCTAATGGCGGAGGAGCGGCCACAGTTGACTGGTCCATCTTCAGTAGAAATAACGCCGGAGCTTCTGGCGCTTGCTGCAGAAGGGGATGAAGACGCCGCCGAAATCATAAACGCAGCGCGCCTAGAATCAGAAAATCAAGTGCAGCAGCTTGGAATCGACGCAGAGATTGACGTCGCACAGGTTGAGGGACGCCTCAAAGGCTCCGCGCTAAAGAAGGTCGGCACAATCATTACCAAGAACCCAGACGAATCCGCAGCCATCGTTCGCCAATGGCTACATGGAACTTAAGGAGCAGAGCAACCTATGAGTGTTGAAGTCGCGCGCGTTCTGCAGAACATGACTGGCCCTGAAAAAGCGGCAGCCTTGATGCTGTCGTTGGGGGATGAGTATGGCAAGCCGGTCTGGGAGCTATTGACTGATGAAGAAGTGCGAGAGCTCTCATCTATAATGTCCGTATTGGGCAACATCGATGCCCGCATCGTCGAGAAACTGTTTGTTGAGTTTGCTGCAAAAGTCTCAACTGTTGGCTCCCTGAATGGATCCTATGATTCAACCGAAAAGCTGTTGCAGCGTGTGCTACCGCAAGACCGTGTCGGTGTCATCATGGAGGAAATCCGTGGTCCAGCTGGCCGGACAATGTGGGATAAATTGGGCAACGTCAATGAGATGGTGCTCGCTTCTTACCTTAAAAATGAATATCCGCAGACCGTTGCCGTGGTGCTGCAAAAGATTAAGCCTGAACACGCAGCGCGGGTGCTTGCCGTCTTCCCTGAAGACTTCGCCATGGAAGTCGTCACCCGCATGCTGCGGATGGAATCAGTGCAAAAGGACATCTTAGAAAAGGTCGAGCAGACGCTGCGCGTTGAGTTCATGAACAACCTTGCGCGCACACAGCGCCGCGATAGTCATGAAACCATTGCTGAGATTTTCAACTATCTCGACCGGCAAACCGAAGCGAAATTCCTTGGCAATTTGGAAGAACGCAGCCGCGATTCCGCTGAGCGCATTCGCGCCTTAATGTTCACCTTCGAAGACCTCGTCAAGCTGGACCCAGGCGGGGTGCAAACCTTGCTCCGCAATGTAGAGAAAGATCGGTTGGCGCTGGCGCTCAAAGGCGCTTCGGACACGCTGCGGGACTTGTTCTTTTCCAACATGTCTGAACGGGCAGCCAAAATCCTCCGCGAGGACATGGAATCCATGGGGCCTGTGCGCCTGCGCGATGTGGATGAAGCCCAGACCACGATGGTCGCCAAAGCGAAAGACTTGGCGGAAGCGGGCGAAATCATCCTGTCCGACAACAAAGGCGATGACGAGCTCATTTACTAATGACTGCTGCCAAGAAATATCAATTTGCCCAAGCCTTTGATGGGGGGACCATCGACCGCACGCAGGCTGCTTTGGAAGAGGCGGAGGCAAAGTGGGAGGTCGAAGCCCAGAACCGAGAAGCAACTGCTTTTGAAGCGGGCAAGACCGAGGCACTGCAGAGCTTAGAAGCGCAAACGCTGGCGCAAGTTCAAGCAATGAACCAGCAGCTCTTGGCCTTGGCGGGCGAAAAGGCGGAGCTTGAAACGGTCATCTCAAACGCCGTGGTGGAACTGGCAGAAATCGCGACTTTCAAGATCGCCGATATCCTCATTGAGCGCGCGCCGGGCCGCTTAGTAGCGGAAACCGTTTTGAACGCCCTGCCCCTAGTGATTGGGGAAAGCCGCATCGTTGTGCGCCTGGCAGAGCCTTTGGTTGAGCACATCAAATCCCGCATGGATGAGATGGCGCTGGAAGCTGGCTTCACCGGCAAAGTCATCCTGCTTGGCGATGAACGCATCGCGCCCGGCGATTGCCGCATTGAGTGGGCCAATGGCGGCATTGAGCGCCGCGCCCAAGACATCAAAGACGATTTAACTGCCGCCATTAAAGCCTCGCTGAATGAGCATGACGGCGCTGCAGACCGAACTGAAGACACACACCCTGATGAACAGGAAACGCCATGAGCGACGAACAAGACATCCCGACTGATGACGAAACCATAGCTGACGTGCCGGCACAAGAGTCCGCCCAAGCAGCTGAAGGCGTCGAGCTCGATGATATGAGCACCACGCCGGCGCAAGTGGAAGAACTGGAAAGCCAGCCCATTGAAGCGCCGGATGAGGAAGACGGAGAGCAAGTCCATACCGGGCAAGAACTGGAAGCAGTGTTCGACGTCCCTGTGAACGTCCAAGCCGTGCTTGGCAAATCCGCTTTGGAAGTCAATCAGCTCCTCAAGCTAGCGCCCGGCGCTGTTATTGAGCTGGACCGCAAAGTCGGTGAAGCCATTGATATCTATGTGAATGACCGGCTCGTCGCACGCGGCGAGGTGGTGATGGTCGAGGAACATCTCGGCGTCACCATGACTGAAATTATCAAAGCCCCGAGGAAATAGGCCGCCATCCGTGATTGCGATTTTCGGAATATGTATAACGGTCGCGCTGCTGTTCGCGTCGGCCTTGATGAATGGCAGCCCCAGCAGCTTCGTCAATGCTGGCGGCATGCTCATCGTCGTACTCGGCACCATTTTGGTGACGCTATCAGGGTTTCAGCGCAGCGATATTCTGCGCTTCCCCTCCGCGCTGATGACAGTCCTATTCCGGCGGCGTATTGACGCCAGCTTAGCTGCGTCCAGCACCATCCAGCTGGCGCAAAAGGCGCGGCGTGATGGCGCGCTGTCGCTGCAAAACGTCTTGCCCAGCCTTGCAGAAGAGCCCTTCCTCCAACGTGCAGTCAGCATGGTTGTCGATGGCATGAGCGAAGAAGATATCGCCGCGATTTTAGACCTTGAGGCGCGGCGCACCCATATAGACCAGCAACTGGTCAGCGATGTGATGAGCCGCGCTGGCCAAACAGCGCCGGCCATGGGCCTGATTGGCACACTCATTGGCCTTGTGCAGATGCTCGGCGGCCTCAATGACCCACAAACGCTTGGCCCCTCTATGGCGGTAGCGCTGCTGACCACCTTTTATGGCGCCCTCCTCGCCTACATCGTGTTCTTCCCGATTGCTGGCTTGGCTCAGCGTCAGGAGTTGATGGGCGCTAAACTCAACGCCATTTACGCCGCTGGCGCCCGCTCCATGGTGCGCCGTGAAAACCCGAAAACCCTGCAAATGTCTTTGGAAGCTCTGGTGCCTGACCCGCTTGGCGCATCCACAAAAAAAGCCGCTTAAGAAAGAAGTGAGAACCACATCATGCGACTGTTAATCATCGGACACCTTAGCGGCCAGCTGTCAGAGGCAAGTCAAATTGCCATGCAAAACGGCGCGCGCGTGACCCATGCGGACGGCACCACACAAGGCCTCAACATTCTGCGGCTCAAGGGCGCTGACCTGATCATGATTGAGGTTGGCCTGGATATCGCGGGCTTCCTGACCCAAATCCGCTCTGAACATATTTCAACGCCCGTCATCGCCTGCGGCATTGGCTCTGACCCAGATGCAGCCGTTGAAGCCATCAAGGCCGGCGCGCAGGAATATGTGCCGCTGCCACCCGAAGCGGACTTGATTGCCGCCGTTATTGAGTCCGTCGCGGATGACAGCCACCCGCTCATCTACAAAGACCCAGCCATGGACGGCGTTATCAAGCTGGCCGACCAAATCGCCCGCTCCGACGCCTCCATCATGATCACCGGAGAAAGCGGGACGGGTAAGGAAATCATGGCCCGTTATGTGCACAAAAAATCGGCCCGCTCAGCGCGCCAATTTGTGACCGTCAACTGCGCTGCCATTCCTGAAAACCTTTTGGAATCAGAGCTTTTCGGCCATGAGAAAGGCGCCTTTACCGGCGCTGTGGCCCGCCGGGTTGGTAAATTTGAAGAAGCCAATGGCGGCACCTTGCTGCTCGATGAAATCACTGAAATGGATTTGCGCCTGCAAGCCAAATTGCTGCGCGCCATCCAAGAGCGCGAAATTGACCGCGTTGGTGGCACCAAGCCCGTCAAAGTCGATATCCGCATCCTCGCCACCTCCAACCGCGATCTGCAAGGAGAGGTCAAGGCCGGCAACTTCCGCGAAGACTTGTGGTTCCGCCTCAACGTGGTGAACCTCGCCATTCCGCCGCTGCGCGAACGCCCGGCCGATATCAAAGTCCTAGTCTCTCACTTTGCGGAGAAATACGCCAAGTCGAACGGCATTGCACCCAAGCCAATCGATGAAACAGCGATGAACGCCCTGCTCAGCCACCGCTGGCAAGGCAACGTTCGGGAGCTGGAGAACACCGTCCACCGCGCTGTGTTGCTTGCAACCGGTGACGCCATTTCCGCGAATGCAATCCTGCTACCAGATGGCAGCCGTCCTGAACGGGCGGAAGCGGCTGCGACCAGTGTCGCTGGCGATGCAGGCAGCACGGATGCTCTGGTCGGTCGCACCGTCGCAGACGTTGAACGCGACCTCATCATCGATACCCTACAACACTGCCTTGGCAACCGTACGCATGCGGCCAACATCCTCGGCATCTCCATCCGCACGCTGCGCAACAAGCTGAACCAGTACCAAACCGAGGGCGTCGCCGTCCCCGCGCCAGGGGAAGGCCAGCGCGTTGGATATGGTCAATGATGGACATAGGTGCAGCCATGTATGCGGACACCGCGTCACATACAAAGTCCTCCCCTCTTGTGGGGGAGGATTTAGGAGGGGGCTTTTTGAGTGTGGCGCCCTCTACAAACACCGTTTGCAGTGAAAGTGCCCCCTCCCTAGCCCTCCCCCACAAGGGGGGAGGGAATGCTATTGCAAATCTAACCCAAAGCACGAACCGCCATGGCTGAAGACGCAGCAGCAGACGCGCCCGCTGGCCCAGACCTCGGTCAAGGAGAGGCACCGGCTTTCAGCATGAATGGCCTGAAGGCGCTTGCGGGCTCTTCAGACATCATGATGGCCATTGGGGTGATGTGCATCATCTTGATGCTCATCGTGCCGATGCCGTCTTGGCTCTTGGATTTTGCGCTTGCCACCTCCATCACCTTTTCCGTGATGATTTTGATGACCAGTTTGTTCATTGAAAAACCGCTGCAGTTATCCTCTTTCCCAACCATCTTGCTCATCGCCACCATGCTGCGGCTTGGCCTGAATATGGCGTCCACGCGGCTCATTCTGACCAGTGGTCATGAGGGGCCAAGCGCAGCTGGGAAAGTGATTGAAGCCTTTGGCGCCTTCCTCATGGGCGGCCAAGCCATTGTTGGCATTACCATTTTCGCCATCCTGGTGATTGTGAACTTCATCGTCATCACCAAAGGCTCTGGCCGGATTGCGGAAGTCGCGGCCCGCTTCAGCTTGGACGCCATGCCCGGCAAGCAAATGGCCATCGATGCCGACTTGTCCGCAGGGCTGAGCAACGAAGAACAAGCCCGCGACCGCCGCACGGAGCTGGAAAGCGAAAGCACCTTTTATGGCGCGATGGACGGTGCCAGCAAGTTCGTGCGCGGCGATGCGGTGGCTGGCCTCCTCATCACCTTCGTCAACATCATCGTCGGTATCATCATCGGTACCACGTCCAAAGGGATGGATTTTTCCGGCGCCCTCTCAACATACACCATCCTGACCATCGGTGATGGCCTGGTCAGTCAAATCCCAGCCCTGATCGTTTCCACTGCAGCAGGCCTTCTCGTTACGAAAGCAGGCACGGCGGGCAAGACCGACAAAGCCGTGTTCGGCCAGCTCTCCAGCTATCCGCGCGCGATGTATGTCTCCTCCGGCCTGCTCGGCTGTGTCGGGTTGTTGCCTGGCCTTCCCATTCTGCCCTTTATCACGCTGTCTGCTGCCGTTGGCGGCGCGGCCTATATGCTGCAGCAACACCACAAAGAGACGGCCGCAGCCGAAGAGCAAGAAGCACTGGAGACCGCGCAGCAAAAAGCAGCCCCATCCGAAGAGCCCATCAGCGCCAGCTTGGCCATGGACCCCATTCGCTTGGAGCTTGGCTATTCGCTCATCAAACTGGTGGATGATGAAAGCGGCTTCCGGCTGACCGACCAGGTCAAAGCGCTGCGCAAGGAACTGGCGCAAGAGTTCGGCTTCATCATGCCATCCGTGCGCATTCTCGATAACTTCCAGCTGCAGCCGCAAGACTACCGCATCGTCATCCGCGAAACCGAGGTTGGCAAAGGCGAAGTTCGGCCTGGCAGCCTCCTGGTGATGGACCCCAATGGCAGCCCAGTTGACTTGCCAGGCGAAGAGACAACCGAGCCCGCTTTTGGCTTGCCTGCCACTTGGGTGGATGAAGCCCAGCGCCAGGAAGCCAGCTTCAAAGGTTACACGGTTGTCGAGTCAGCCACGGTCGTCACCACGCATCTGACGGAAACCATCAAAGACAACATGCCCGATATGCTCAGCTACGCCGCGACGCAGCGCCTGCTCGATGAACTGCCGCCAGAGCATAAAAAGCTGGTAGAAGATGTGGTGCCAAACCAAGTGTCTGTGACAAGCTTACAGCGGGTGCTGCAGTCGCTGTTATCAGAGCGCGTCTCTATCCGCGATTTGCCGACGATTTTGGAAGGCCTGGCGGAAGCGTCTGGCTTTACCAGTAACATCATGATGATGACCGAGCATGTGCGCGGGCGCCTTGCCCGGCAAATCTGCGCCGCCAATGCCGATGCTGCGAGCGTGTTGCCGCTGGTCAGCTTGTCGGCGGAATGGGAACAAGCGTTCCTCGATTCTCTCCACGGACAAGGCGAAGAAAAGCAGCTAGCCATGCCCCCCAGCCAATTGCAGGACTTCATTGAAGCAGTGCGCCAAATGTTTGCCAAACATGCGCAAATCGGCGTGCTGCCCGTGGTGCTGACCGGGCCCATCATCCGGCCTTATGTGCGCTCTATCATTGAGCGGTTCCGGCCCGCCACGGTGGTGATGAGCCAAAATGAAGTCCATCCGAAAATCAAGTTGCGTGCTTTGGGGCAAATTTAGAGCAAGGTTATGCGTTTAAAAATCTATACAGGGCGGGATGTTAAGGCAGCGATGACCAAGGTCCGCGATGACCTTGGCGATGATGCCATCATCATCAATGTGGATGAAAATGCGCCCGGCGGGGTGCGGATTTCAGCCGCCTATGAGCCCCCTATCCTGCCGGACGAAACAGAGGCTTTCGAAGAAACAGACGGCCCTGCCCCGATTTCAGCGCCCTATTCAGAAGAAAGCTTAAGCAGCAGCTTGCGCTTTCATGGCATCCCAGGCGCGCTGGCGAAGAAGATTGAAGCCGCCGCCAAGAGTTCAGACGCCGAAGATCTAGACCATGCTCTTGCAGCCGGCCTTGAAAGCCTCACACAGTTTGCAGGCTTTGCCAAAGCGCCAGCAAAACCCTTGCTCCTTGTCGGGCCGCCCGGCGCTGGCAAGACGGTTGCCGTGGCCAAACTCGCGGCAGAAGCCCGCCTCAGAGGTGATGACGTTTCAGTTTTCACAACCGACCTCATCCGCAGCGCTGGGGTCGCGCAGCTGGAATTGATGTGTGACAAGCTGGATCTGCTGGTGAAGACGGCGGACAGCGCGCAGGAGCTGCGCTATTTACTGCATCAGCAAGACGCGCCTGCCTTGCAAATCATCGATACGACGGGCGTGAATGCCTACAACATCGAGGATGCGAAACGCATCGCGCGCTTTGCCGCCCAGTCTGGCGCGGAACCGGTTTTCGTATTGCCAGCAGGCATTGATGCCTTGGAAGCGGCCGAACAAGCCCATATCTTTGCCTCCCTCGGCATCAAGCGCATGCTGGTGACCCGGCTCGACGGCGCACGGCGCTTTGCTGGCATCATTACCGCGCTTTACAAAGGCCGTATGGCGCTCGCCGGCCTGTCCGCCAGTCCCTATTTGGCCGATGGTTTCATCAGCGCCACGCCGCTCAACCTCGCCCGATTTCTTCTCTCAAAGCCAGACCCAGCCCGCCTCGGCATCGTGCCTGCCGATGACGACCTACGCATCCAAAAGGGAGCCAGCGCATGACCCCGGAAAGCAATATGATCACCATAGCGTCTGGCAAAGGCGGCGTCGGCAAAACCTGGCTGTCGATTTCCTTGGCCAGCGCCTTGGCGCGCGAGAATCAATCCGTCCTCTTATTTGACGGCGATTTGGGCCTTGCAAATGTCGACGTACAGCTTGGCTTGGTGCCAGACCAAGACCTCGGCGATTTGCTCTCCGGACGCGCAACATTGACCAAGGCCGTCAGCCACTATGACGCCACTGGTTTTGACGTCTTAGCTGGCAAATCCGGCTCCGGAGCCCTCTCAAACATGCGCCGCGAGCGGCTCGATAGCCTGCGCCAGCATTTGCGCGATGCATCAAAAAGCTATGACCAAGTCATTTTGGACATGGCCGCCGGGGTCGATACGGCCAATATCAGCGTTGGCAGCCATGGCGGGATGACATTGGTCGTGCTGACGGGCGAGCCCACATCGCTGACCGACGCCTATGCCTTCATGAAGCTGCGCCGCATGCGCGACCCTGGCGCGGATATGCGTATCGTCATCAACAATGCGCCCGATAAAGAAAGCGCGGACAAAGCGTATAGCGCCATAAGCAAGGCCTGCGCGACTTTCCTCCAATTCCGCCCGCCACTCTTAGGCACGGTCTTGACCGACAGCCATGTGGGCGCGGCCATCCGCAGCCAAAGCGACATCTTCTCGCGCTACCCGCAATCCGATGCCGCGCGCCAAGTCACCACCCTTGCCCGCGCGCTCCTTGCGGAGCAAAAACGCAGCGAAAGACGCCGCAGCGCGTGATGGACCCATGAGCGATACGAGCACTATTGCCAGCACGGCGGTCAGCCGTATCGCGCCCAATATCGAGGCAGACAGCGAACAAGCGCCTGGTGCCGAAGTTGCATCGACACCCAAAAAAGCAGCGCAACAACCCGCGCCGCCGCCGTTTAAAGAGCCAGCCATTTCGCTTAGCCCAAAGCTCGCAGGGATTAAGGTAGGGGACGTGCTGACGGGAAGCGTTGAGCGCATTGATGCGCAGGCCCGCGCCGTGGTTCAAAATGCGGCGCAGACTGTGCTGGTAGACCCAGCAGCGACGCTCAAACCCAATGTCCAAGCCCGCATCTTGGTGACGCAAACCGCGCCAAAATTCTTAGGCCAAATTCCAGCGCCTGCAGGTGGGACGCCAACACCAGTGCAGCTTGCCCTCGTCGCCATTCGCGGGATTGAGCAGCCTGTTCTACCGGAGATACCGGCGCCAACGAGAGTTGAACAGGCGATCCCGCAGCCCCTCAACACGGCGCAAGACCTGGCTGCTACGCTCACAAAAGGTCCTGTGAAAGTCGCAACCCCAAGCCCTCCGGCGACACCTGTATTGATGCAGGCAACCGTCACCGTCACAGCACCGACAGAAGCAGCATTCATCACACGCCACCCCTTTCTCAAGGCAATACCCTCGCCCTTGCCACTAACGCTACTGCCCGCATCGCCAAGCCGCTTTGCTGCCCCGGGCCCACCAGCCCCAGCATCTCCTTTTGGCCAGCTCATAAAGCAAGGCACCGCGCTGCTCGCCACCGTAACCCAAGCGCCAGAGCGTGGAGAGACCATTGCCCGCGCGGGCGACATCGAGATCAAGCTGCCCAGCCGGCCAGATGCCGATTTAAAAGCGGGAGACCGACTTATCCTCGTGTCAGCAGCCGCCCAGCCCCGTTTGGCAGCGCCTAGCCCGATACAAATCAGCCTTCCTAGCCTGACCCCTCTGGTACAGTCGCTTCCACAGCTGCCCATTGGAACCACAGCCGCGCTGCTCAGCCAAGTTCTTGGACTTGCCCCGGAAAACCCAAGGGAAACGGTAAAGCCTAAGGAAGCCGAGGCAGAGCCTTCTGTTCAAAAGCCAAAGTCAGTGGCATTGCCCAAACCAGTCCAAGAAGAGTTGGAGCCGCTGCAGCGCCGCGTGTCTGACATATTGCTTTCAAGCACGGCCCCCGCTGCAGCCGATGGCCCCGCCCTGCCGCTTATCATTCCGACTGGCGATACAAGTCTTATCGCGTCTCTGTTCCAGCTCACCACCAATCAAGATAATGGCGTTGAGGACGACAGGGAGACCAGTACGGATGACCAATCAGAAGACGATACAGCATTCGAAGTGGCGATAACCTTCGAGCAATTTGGCCTGACGCGCCTCTCCGGGACCATAAACAAACCCAATCTGGACCTCACCTTGGAGACGGAAAAGGCGTTGCCAGACGGTTTGAAAGCAGAGCTGATTGATGTCTTTGAAAACCAGTGCGAAGCCTGTGGCCTCGGAGGCATGCTGAAGGTTAAGAGCCTTGCTGGCGGCGCCAATGCTGGCTGATGGCCGCTTCATCCAGCGCGTCTTGTTCTGCTTTCATGAGCGCTGAGCGCGCTTCGCTTTCAGCCTTATCCAGAGCGATTTGCGCAGTCTTGAGCGCTTCATAGGCTTGCGCAATCTGGCCGGATTTCGCCAAAATCTTGGACTCAGCAGCGGCTTTTGCTTGCGCCAGTTCGCCCTGCCATTCGCGCGCGGACTGGGCAAATTGGCCGTAGGTGGTGATGCCTTCTATCCGCGAGAGATAGACTTGCTCCTCCACAATCTGCTCTGACAAGCGCTGCTCTTGGGCTTCAATCTCTTCGATTTCGCGGTAAAAGACCGCCACTTCCCTGCGCAGAGCATCCAGCTCCATTTCGCGCAGCCGTACGAGCGTTTCCAGCGCCTTTGTCATCCACCAAGTATCTCTTGCAGGCCTTTAAAGCCGTCATCAAGGCCGGTGCGCTCTTCCTTACTCTGATTGAGAAATGCCTCCAGCGCGGGGGTCAGGGCGATGGCTTTATCCACATCGGGGTTGGTGCCACGGCGATAGGCGCCCAGACGGATCATCTCTTCCATATCGCCATAGACGGACAAATGCTGCCGCGCCGCTTTCACGACGGCCTGCTCTTCTGGCCCATGGCAGGCCGGCATCGTCCGGGACACGGATTTCAAAACATTGATGGCGGGGTATCGTCCGCGCTCGGCAATGGCCCGCTCCATAACGATATGGCCGTCAAGAATGCCGCGCACCGCATCGGCGATGGGCTCATTATGATCGTCGCCTTCAACCAAGACGGTAAATAGCCCGGTGATGGCCCCATTGCCTTGGCCCGGCCCAGCGCGTTCAAGCAGGCGCGGCAGCTCACCAAACACTGTCGGCGTGTAGCCTTTTGTTGTTGGCGGTTCCCCACCAGCGAGACCAATCTCGCGCTGCGCCATGGCAAAGCGCGTGACGCTGTCCATCAGACAGAGGACATGCTGGTCTTTATCGCGGAAGTATTCTGAGAGCGTCAGCGTGAGGTGCGCCGCCTGGCGCCGCATAAGTGCACTTTCATCGGATGTCGCGACGACCACGATGGCCCGTTTCAGGCCCTCTTCGCCCAGGTCGTCCTCCAAAAACTCCTGCACCTCGCGGCCCCGCTCCCCGATCAGACCAATGACGGCCACATCTGCGGCTGTGTAGCGCGCCAGCATCGAAAGCAGCACCGATTTACCAACGCCGGACCCAGCGAAGATGCCCATGCGCTGACCTTTGCAGCACGTCACGAAACTGTTGAGGGCCCTGACGCCAACATCGACACGCTCGCCCACCCGGGCCCGGCTATGGGCCGGCGGCGGCGAGGCTTTGATTTTCTTGCGAACAGGGCCTTGCGGCAGTGGACCTTTGCCATCAATGGGCTCACCAAGAGCGTTGACGACGCGGCCAAGCCACGCCTCGCTTGGCAAGATTGCCGGCTCATCGTCGCGGACATAAGCCTTACAGCCCACGCCAATGCCTTCCAGGCCACTGAAACTCATCGCTAGGGCATCGCCGCCGTCAAACCCAACCACTTCGCATTGCTGCAATGGCCCGCTGCGTGGCTCAATTTCAAGCCGTGAGCCAATGGCAAGCGAGCGCTGTGCGCCGCAAACCTGGACAAGCAAGCCTTTGACCGCCGATACGCGGCCATAGCGACTATCGGTTGGCACATCGCTGACGGCTCGGTGCAGAGCTGCAAAATCCATGGAGCGGCTGTCCTTCTGACATAAGCCATGACTGTTAACGCTCAGCAGTCTGCGGCGCAGGCCTTTAAGGGGAAGTAAACCATGCCCGTTAATTGCCTAATTGCAGGTAGATGAGGCAAAAACAGGCTATAAAGCGTCAAAAGTGAATCAATTCCGCAACACTCTTAAGAAACTCAAACCTTTTGTTAACCTTCTCTCTGCAAGGTGTGTTTACCGAAGTTAACGCGGCGCAGTAAGGTAGAAGCATTCAAGAGTGGGCAAGCTGCCGCCGAACGAACAGTCTAAGACGAAGAGGGCTACACAATGCGCGTTTTGTTGATCGAAGATGATATGTCGACCGCCAAGAGCATCGAATTGATGCTGGGGTCTGAAGGCTTTAATGTCTATGCCACGGACCTGGGTGAAGAAGGCTTAGATCTTGGCAAACTCTATGACTATGACATCATTCTTCTCGATCTGAATTTGCCGGACATGCATGGCTATGATGTGCTGAAGAAGCTGCGTCTGGCAAAAATCGGAACCCCCATCCTGATCCTGTCCGGCGACACAGAGCTAGACAAAAAAGAGCGCGGTATTGGCATTGGCGCTGACGATTACATGACCAAGCCCTTCCATAAAGAAGAGCTGGTTGCCCGCATTCATGCCATTGTGCGCCGCTCAAAGGGCCATGCACAGTCCATCATCCGCACTGGCAAACTGGCCGTGAACCTGGATGCCAAAACCGTTGAAGTCGACAGCCAGCGCGTCCATCTCACCGGTAAAGAATATGCCATGCTGGAGCTCCTCTCCCTACGCAAAGGCACGACGCTCACCAAGGAAATGTTCCTCAACCATCTTTATGGCGGTATGGACGAGCCGGAACTCAAAATCATTGACGTCTTCATCTGTAAGCTGCGCAAGAAGCTGAAAGCAGCAACGGAAGGCGAAGAATATATCGAAACAGTCTGGGGCCGCGGCTATGTCCTGCGTGACCCGGAAGACATGCCAAATGTCGCTAAGGCTGTGGCCTAAACACCCAAAAATCTAGAACCATCACCCGCCATCCCGGACTTGATCCGGGATCTCATTCCGAACGGTGCCAAAATGGTTCAACCAGGTCCTAGATCCAGTCCAGGACAGCGTTTCGTTTTTAAAAAAAGAAATAGATGCGCTAGCCAGCAGCTGCAAAGCTCAAGCTGGCTTCCTGCGCATATTCCGTCGGCATATAGAGGCCACGCAACCCTTTGATGGAGCGGAATTCCTCTGTCACACCAAGGACAGTTTCTGCAGCGCCTAAGAAAAGGGCCCCGTCTTTTTCCATGACATTACGGACTTTTTCAAACACCGCGCTTTTGGTCGGCGTGTCGAAATAAATCAGCACATTGCGCAGGAAGACGATGTCAAATTTGCCAATCGCGACTGATGTATCCAACAGATTGTAGGGCTTGAACGTGACACGGCGCTTGATGTCATCGGAAATGATCCACCGCTCACCCTCCTGACGGAAGTATTTGAGCATGAGTTCGACTGGCAGGCCGCGCTGCACCTCAAACTGGCTGTAGCTGCCCTCTTCGCCCTTCTTAAGGGCGTCCTTGGAGATATCGGTCGCCAGGATTTGGACGTCCCAGCCAGCCCAGCGCGCTGGGTCTTCAGCCATCATCATGGCAATCGAATACGGCTCTTGACCGGTCGACGCTGCGCCGCACCAAATCTTCAGCTTCTTCTTTCCGCCACGCGATGCTAGCATCTTGGGTAAGACTTGGTTCTTCAAAATATCGAAAGGCGTGGAATCGCGGAAGAAGAAGCTCTCATTGGTCGTCATCGCTTCAACAACATCGTCAATCAGCGCTTGCGGACGCTTAAAGCGAATTTCATCCGCCAGCGCATCAAACCCATCGAAACCATTTTTGAGGGCGAGCGGCGTAAGACGCGTTTCAAGCAGATACCGCTTGTCCGGGCCCAAGCTTAGCCCAGAGGTGGACTTCAGGAGCTGGGTTAGTAAATCAAAATCTTGGTCACGCATGGCTAATTCGTACTCCTGGCACAGCGCATGATTGCATCGGCCATTCCTGCTATAGGAAGAACATCATCGGCGAGCCCAGCTTTGCTGACTGCGCCTGGCATGCCCCACACCGTACTGGTCGCTTCATCTTGAACCAGGATCCTAGCGCCCTGATCGCGCAGGACACCGCAGCCTTTGAGGCCGTCTGTCCCCATTCCGGTCAAAATAACGCCCAAAGACCGAGCGCCATAGACATCGGCGACGGACCGAAACAGAGGGTCAACTGCTGGCCGACAGAAATTCTCTTCCGGGCCTTCATCTAGGACCAAGCTTGGGTTAGCCGGCGTGCCGGATACCAACATGTGTTTTCCGCCCGGGGCCACATAGATATGACCCGCTTTGATCGGCATTCCCTCTTCCCCTTCTGTGCAAGGGCGCCCACTGATCTTCTCTAAATGACCCGCCAAAATGCTTGTGAACGTCGCCGGCATATGTTGCGTGATGACGACCGGCAAGGTGCAGTTTGGTTTCAACTTTTCCAAAACTGTAAACAGCGCCTGCGGACCACCAGTTGATGATCCGATGGCAATGATGTCTGGAAGTGACGCAGCCGCGCGGCGCGGCCGAGGACGCGGCGCAACCTTCGTTGAGGTGTCCTGCTCGGATGCGACTTTCTTTTGCACCGCGGGAACAGCAAGGCCAAGGCGCTTGCGCCGCGCGGTACCAAGCGCAATCACTTTCTCGGTAATCGCCGACTTAAAGTCAGAGCCAGAGGTCATTTCCAGCCGACTCTCCGGCTTTGGAATATAATCTGTTGCTCCTAGCCGCATGGCGCGCAGACTAATATCCGCGTTCCGCTTGGTCAGTGTCGATGCCATGATCACATGGCAACCATCCACAGCTTCCTTTAATTTTGGCAGAGCCGTTAGCCCATCCATAACCGGCATTTCAATATCGAGAATGATGATGTCAGGCTGAAGCTGGCGCGCTTCATGAATAGCAACTTGGCCATTTTGGGCCGCACCAACCACATCGATCGCACTTGATTCCTCAAGCCAGCGCCGCAGCATCCCCCGGATGACGGCGCTATCATCAACCAATAAAACGCGAATGGCAGCAGCGCCAGATCGCGAGACTTGACGAGCAGCAGTGGCCATTAACACAGCCCCGCTTGTTCAAACTTAGACAACAAAATCTCCCGATCGAAAGGCTTCATGATGTAATCATCCGCGCCAGCTTCTAGTGCTTTGCGAATGTGTTCGGCCTTGTTGTTACAGGTGCAAAAGATGACGGTTGGTTGCCCACCATCATGGCGCCTTAAGGCTTCCAAAAACTCAAGCCCATCCATCACCGGCATGTTCCAATCCAGCAGGACGACGTCGGGCTTATGCTGCTCGACAGAGGCAAGCGCTTGGCTGCCGTCGCCGGCCTCTTGCGCTTCAAAGTCAAGCTCAGCGAGAATCCGTTTGGCAACTTTGCGGATGATTTTTGAGTCATCAACGACAAGGCAAGTGGGCATGGGCCAGGTCCCTGCTCTAGGCTAAGCGGCGTCAGCCAGGGTTGCAAAATCAAGCAAGCGGTCGACATCCAGGATCACAAGGAGTTCCCCATCTAGCCGGTAGACGCCGGCAGACACCTCAGCCCAGCTTGGCTCAAGCGTGATTGGGTTACGCTCATAATCATCAATCGGCAGGCTCAAAACATCGCCCACTTTGTCAATGAGAAGGCTGTAGGGTTCGCCATTTTGTTCAACAACAACGCTCATCCGGTGAATGACATCTTCTTCGCTATCATCAGATGGCGTTTGCTGCGGCAGGCCCAGGCGGGCGCGCAAATCAATGCAAGTTACAATCCGGCCGCGCAGATTAATCAGCCCGGCAACCCAAGTTTCTGCGATCGGCACAGGCGTCATGTTTTGCGCTTTCAGAACGTCATGCACCTGCAAAACCGGGATGCCGATCAATTGACCAGCCAACCTTAGGGTAACAAAGTCTTGTGAGGGGGCGCTTACTTCAGTCATCTTATTCAATCCTCATCAAGCGGCGTTTTTATTGCCATTCACACCGAGCTGTTCGCTCATCACTTCAAGCAAGGCGTCCCGATCAAGTTTCACGACATAGTCGTTAAAGCCGGACTTGCGGCCCTGATCGAAATCGCGCGCGGTGCTCAGCGATGAAAGCGCGATCATAGGCGTATGCTGCCAGCGGCCGCCTTTGCGCACTTCCTCGGCCAGTTCGAAGCCAGATTTTCCAGGCATCTCAATGTCGGAGATAATCAGGCTGAAGTCGCGGCCACGCTCGCGCATTTCAAGGGCTTCTTCGGCATCGGAGGCCAGCGTAACCCGGTAGCCAGCAGCGCTTAGCAAGGGGCGCATCATATTGCGGAAGAAGGCGCTATCTTCAACCACCAGGACACGCGCCGGATCTTTCGGACCGTTGGCTGATTTTGCGCCAGAGCGACCGGTATCAAACCAGTTTTTGAACGCGATCTTCGAAAAGTAAGAAACGTCAATGCTCTCAGTGACA
Organism: uncultured Sphingomonadales bacterium; assembly: GCA_937884085.1. Lineage (GTDB taxonomy): Bacteria > Pseudomonadota > Alphaproteobacteria > Sphingomonadales > CAKZYD01 > CAKZYD01. Next base: position 18,071 of record CAKZYD010000412.1, read on the forward strand.
TTTACTGCGATGATTGAGTATCCGACAATGCCGTCGCGCTGCGTGGAGAAAACCACAGACAGGTCGGTAACAACAAAGTCTAAGATCTCATCGCAGGCAATGCCCATGGTGTGGTCTTGATCGGTAAAGACCAAGATTGGCTGCTTGCCCTCTTTGCGGAATTCTGTGTCCTCATTCATCTTCAGAACAGGCATCAGATTACCGCGATATTGTACAGTCGGCCGGACATCGCGGTCTTCGATGCGGTTGACATCAATGTCTTCGAGGCGGGCCACAAGCGACAGCGGCACAGCCTTCGGGGTTTCATTACCAGCGCTGAAAAGAAGCATCGTCTCGCGGTCCGACGCGCTTATTTCGGCAGCAAGGTCATCGATCATTTCTTGCTCTGTTTCTGTTGTGGAGGAGACCTGCGCAGCAACACCATTCGGATCTAGAATCAAGATGACCGAGCCATCACCAAGAATTGTATTGCCCGAATAGACGGACAACTCCTTCAAGGCGGGCGCCACCGGCTTCACAACAATTTCCTCGGTATCGAAGACTTGGTCCACGACGATGCCAAAGACAAATGAGCCCACTTGCGTCACCACGATAAAGGCTTCGTCGTTGTTTTCGGTCGGTTCAAAGCCAAGAACGTCGCGCAGATAAATCAGAGGCAGGAGTCGGTTTCTAAGCCGGAAAACAGGGGTCTTATTGATGTGCTCAATTGAGTTTTCCCCGGTTTTATCAGCGTGCACCAATTCGAGAACCGCGATTTGCGGGATGGCAAAACGCTCTTCCTTGGATTCCACAATTAACGCGGACACGATAGCGAGTGTGAGCGGGATTTTGATGTAGAACGTGGTGCCTTTTCCAAAGTTGGACGTCATGTCCACGGTGCCACCAATTTTCTCAATGTTGGTGCGCACGACATCCATGCCAACGCCGCGACCTGAAACGCTGGTGACGGCCTGCGCCGTAGACAGGCCAGCGTGGAAAATAAAGCGCTGGATTTGGTTTTCGCTCATGGCATCCAGCTCGGCTTCGGTCGCTAGCCCATTTTCCAGCGCTTTGGCCCGCAGCTTATCAGCATTAATGCCTGCACCATCATCGGCAATCGTAATGACGATATGGCCACCCTCGTGATACGCGTTCAGGGTGATTTTACCTTGGCGCGGCTTACCGGCTTTTTCTCGGTCATCCGGCATTTCAACGCCATGGTCCGCGCTGTTACGGACCATATGGGTCAGCGGATCCTTGATTAGCTCAAGCACCTGGCGATCGAGTTCAGTATCAGCGCCGTTCATCTCCAGCTCAATGTCTTTGCTGAGTTCATGGCTCAAATCGCGGACAATCCGCGGCAGTTTGGACCACGCATTACCAATGGGCTGCATACGCGTTTTCATCACGCCTTCTTGCAACTCGGTTGTGCATTGCGACAAACGCTGAAGCGGCACGGCAAATTCGCTTTCTTCCGTACGCCGCACCATCTGATTGAGCTGATTGCGCGTTAGCACCAACTCGCTGACCAAGTTCATCAGGTCCTCGAGCAGGTCAACAATCACCCGCAACGTCTGATTGCTGCCGCCCTTACCGCTACCTTTCTCCGAGGCACCATCTTTGCCGTCGTTAGCTTGCGCGGCAGGAATGATTAAGTGTGCTTGACGCTCCAACGCGGCTTGCAACTTGTCCAATTCCTCCGATGGAGCATCGAAGGCAGCCATTTCTGAGCGCAATTGTGTGGAGATAGAGGCCAACAAAGCTGTATCCCAGGCAATGTATTTTTGCAGATCGCTCGCTTTGGCTTGAACTACATGTTGATCGTTTGTCATTGCTGCCAGCAGCAGATGGCCTAGGTCGGCACCCAAAGCGGCCTGCACTTTCGTATCTGCAAATGCGGGATAGCGACCACTTTGCGCCAAGCTTTCCAGAACACTTTCAAAGGCCCCGGAAACGCCAGCCAAACCGCCGACATCAACCAGAACAGCGTCGTCAACATCCGCCTCGTCATTGAGAGAGAGTTCTTCGACATGAAGCGGACTACCGCTATCGCCGCCCATTTCATCTTCCGGACCAGGCGCAGCATTGAAGGCAGCTTCTAGTTCGTCAAGTGACACCTCACCCGCTTTCAACGCACGGCCTAAGCCGGGGTCGATCGCTTCTTCAGAGTCTGCTGGAATGTCTTCGCTGGGCACATCTTCTTCGACCGCTTCTGAAACGGCTTCGTCAGCTGCAACGTCCACAGCATCTGCAGCGGCAGGCGCGGCCGGTCCGTTGCCTTCAGCGCACGCATCCAGCTGGTCGATGAGATCGGCGTCATCACCCTCTGGCTCCGCTTCTGTCTCTTCTAAAGCGGCGAGCAACTCTTTAATGCGATCGAGCGACGCTAAGATCAGTGTAACTGCTTCAGGCGTGACCAGCAGTTCGCCATCGCGGAATTTGCCAAGGACATTTTCCCCTGAGTGTGCGACAGCTTCAAGACGGGGCAAGCCGAGAAAGCCGCATGTTCCTTTGATGGTGTGAACAAGCCGAAAAATATTGTCGAGAACCTCTTTATCATTCGGGTTCTGCTCCAATCGGACCAATTCAACGTCGACAACGTCAATGCTTTCATTGGTTTCGGTTAGAAATTCACTCAGCAGATCATCCATAGCGTGCCTTTGCCCCTCTTATCTTCGTGTTGATAGCCCACAGGGGTGAGCAGGGCCTGCTCAGAGGGGAGCAGACCAGCAAGGGTGGACTTTGGCGAAGAAGAGTTAAAAAGCGCTAAAAAGCACGCGCGATCGCAACAGAATGTCAGACTTGCAAGGCGAGCGACAAACTAGCAGCATCCAAATTGAGCGTGAGGCCAACGCCGGCCTCCTGCAACACAGACATCATTAAGACATAGGGCGCATATCGGCTGACCATATGGTTTTGATTGGCCCCAGCCGTCAAAATCGTTTTAATCTCTCGGTCTATAACGACTTTCGGACCAGTAGCGCTGAGCGTATACCCAGACTCCGGGTCGCCAGAGAGCGAGACTTCCCCGCCACGGACAAGGGAATCGGCCGCATTCATTGCTGCAATGAGCAAATATTTAATATGGACCTTGGGCAAGGATCCGCTGGTAATGCCCCATACGAGTCTGGTTTTTCCCGCTTCCATGAAGTCCTGGACCGCAGCTTCCACTTCGCGCGCATCCATCGTGCCGCCAAGGCCGCCTGGGGCACCAAAGGCCATCCTGAAAAATCGCAACTTGGCGGTTGTGACTTGAACGCTTTGACTGAGCAGATCAATGACCTGCGCGCGCATGTCTGGATCAGTCTCCTCAGAGAGAATTTCCAGTCCATTGGCGATCGCCCCAACGGGGCTAATGAGGTCATGGCATAGGCGCGAGCACATATGCGCTGCAAATTCGCCCTGATCTGGGGTCACGAGATGGGCCATTACGGTATAAAACTCTGCAAAATCGCTGGGATTGCCATCTTTTGTATTTACCTTTCTTAACGTGCCGTAAATAAGGCGCGGTATAGGAACGCGATGCAAAGACTAACAACGACCTACCATGACTGACTTGTCAAAACCCGCCACGCAGATGACGCGTTCTCAGCCGAAGAGACTGTGGTTCCAGCCTGGAGACTGGGTTTTGTTAAGGGGACATGAAGATTGGGGCCAAGGTCAAGTTCAAAGCGTTGTTGGGACGCGTGTGACCATAAATTTCGAAGATGCGGGCAAACAAGTGATTAATCTTGAACATGCAGAGCTCGCACCGGTCCTCTAGGGCACGTTTCCTCTAGGCCGTAAACTCATAAATGGAGACGCCCGGGATGGC
>CAKZYD010000413.1 GCA_937884085.1 uncultured Sphingomonadales bacterium
GATGAGAGCAAAGCGCATTTTGTTGGTGGATGACGAGCCGGTTGTGGCCAAGCTATATGGTCAAGCCTTGGCCAATGCTGGCTATATCGTGCGCCATGCCTCTGATGGCGCGGAAGGCGTTGATTTGGCTCGCCAAGAGGCTTTTGACCTCATTTTGACCGACATGAATATGCCACGTAAGACTGGCGCTGAAATGGCCGAAACCTTGGTTGGCCGGTCCCTCAAGTCAGCGCCGCTACTGCTCCTTTCCGCAAGTGATAGCGGCTCGGGTCTGGTCTCTGCGGTGGCCAGTGGCTGCGATGACTTTATGCAAAAGGGCGATAGCTTCCGCTCGATTGTCGACCGGGTGTCCTTCTGGCTTGAGGCGCCTTACGCATCCCTGCCAGCCGATGCACGCCAGATCTTCATTCAGCGGACGCCGGAAGTTGCTGATGAAATCACAACCTTGCGGCGTCTGTCGCGCAATCGATGGGAGCTGGAGGAAAGAGCCACGCAGGCCTTGTTGGACCAACTTATGACAATCCCCAATGCTATGCTCAAAAGTGCCGCTGGGCAGCGCCGCTTGGTCGGCGTCTTGTCAGGAATCTTGGATGTGCTCGGCCGTTCTGATCCGCTCTCTTATTTGCGGCGCGGCGATCTCCTTCTGGCGTGTATCACCGCCTGTGTTCCAAATATTGTGGAAAACGTGAAAGCGGAGCTCGCCGAGTTTGAAACGCTCGTTGAGGACGATATATATCTGGATGGGAAACAGTCCTTAAGTATGACGCTATAGCGATATATGCCCCTTCATCTCATTAAAGTTGCCGTCGGTGCCGAAACCGTCGACGATTTATGCGAGCGCCAAAAGGCCTGGCTGGTTGAAGACAAGACCGGCAAGACGGTGTTTCGTGTCCATACGCGCCAGACGCCAAGGCGTCAGGAAGAGTTGTTTCCAGACAGTTCCCTCTATTGGATTATCAAAGGGTTTATTCGCGCCCGGCAGCAAATTTTGGCCTTTGAGCCGACGACTCGCGATGGGCGCGATATGCTATTGATTCACCTGGACCCAACCGTTGTAAAAACCCAGCTTATTCCACGCGGACCTCATCAAGGATGGCGCTATTTGAAGGATTTTGATGCGCCACCGGACGTTGAAGGACTTGAGTCCAACTATCAAGAAATGCCAGCTAAACTACTGCACTCCTTGCGTGAACTGGCTTTGATCTAAACCTATTCACAAGAAAAAGTAACACAAGCCGTTGACAGGCTTCGCTCCCTAGCCACAAGATATTGTGGCAACTCTGGCAGGAGAGGAAGGAAGCTTTATGCGGCCACATATCGTTGTGCTTGGAAATGAGAAGGGTGGATCAGGAAAGTCCACGACGGCCATGCACATCACGGTGGCGTGCTTAAAGATGGGGCTGCGCGTTGGGGTCATTGATCTCGATGGCCGGCAACGCACCTTGGCCCGCTATCTCGAAAATAGAGCTGACTTCTGTAAACGTCATAATCTGAATTTAAAGGTTCCGCACTTTGCTGCGCTGACGCCGTTGGAGGCGGACGGGCATACAAATGTCGAAGAAAAAGAAGCGATGTTGCTAGACGCGGCCGTCGCGGAAATCAGCCATGGAAAAGATATCTTAATTGTCGATTGTCCGGGCTCAAACACGAACTTAGGGCGCTTAGGCCATCTCCTTGCCGATACGTTGGTTACGCCGATCAATGACAGCTTTGTTGATTTTGATTTGCTGGCGAAGGTTGACCCGGACACATTGAAGATCAAGCGCCCCTCATTTTACTCTGAGATGGTCTGGTCGACGCGGCAGCAGCGTGCGTCCGCTGGCGGCACACCGGTTGATTGGGTGGTGATGCGCAACAGGTTGTCGCATCTCGACGCCAAAAACAAAAAGCGTGTCGATCAGGCGATCAGAGATTTATCACGCCGTGTCGGGTTCCGATATGTCGACGGCCTGTCTGAGCGTGTCATTTATCGCGAAATGTTCGTGAACGGCTTGACCTTGCTCGATCTTCGTGAGACCGGCGCAGGTGGCAGCATGACCATGAGCCATGTCGCAGCGCGTCAGGAGCTGCGCGATCTGATGACGGGACTGAAATTGCCTGGGTTTGCAGAGCAAATCACCGCCAAATCAGCCTAAACCGATTGCACATACCTGCCTGCATTCCTATGTCTGGATCATGTCGGATTCGAGACAGATTTCGGTTGAGCCGCAGGACAATGCACTTGCATCCTTTTTAGAGGATGTCGCCAAAACACCCCTAGTCCGGGCCAAAGATCAGCCAGGACGGATTATCTTTGCGCTGGATGCGACCATGAGTCGAGCCCCGACTTGGGCTGCGGCCCGGGTCGTTCAAGGGGATATGTTTGCTGCGGCTCAAACCATTGGCGGCCTCGAAGTCCAAGTGGTCTTTTTCCGTGGACAATCGGAATTTCGAAAGAGCCAATGGACGCCGTCTGCCGCACGTCTTGCCGATAAGATGTCGAAGGTGCGCTGTCATGGTGGTTTGACGCAGATCGAGCGCGTGTTGAAACACGGACAAAGGGAAGCGCAGATCAAAGATGTCCAGGCAATGATCTATGTCGGAGACGCGGTTGAAGAAAACGCTGATCGCCTGGGCGATGCAGCCGCGCAACTTGCGCTCTGTAATGTGAAGCTATTTGCGTTTCAGGAAGGCAAAGATGAACGTGTTGAGGCTATATTTCGGGATCTTGCGCGGATCACCGGGGGCGCTTATGCGCGCTTTGATGCGAGCAGCGTGGCGACGTTGAAGGCGCTTTTACGAGCGGTTGGTGTTTTTGCATCTGGCGGGCTTGGAGCTTTAAAGGCACTTTCACGATCAGACCCGTCCGCCAGCCGGCTTCTTGAGCAGCTGCCAAATGCTGGGCAAGACCACGCGTGACTTACCTACTCATTGGGGTCTTGCTCGCCTTTGGTGTTTGGGCTGCCCTGCGGTGGTATGCCAATGCAGACCCAGCTTTAATCAAGCGAGGATTGGCAGGTTTTGCGCTCATTTTCCTGCTATCTGTCGTGCTACTGCTTGTATTTACGGGGCGTTTCAGTGCCGCGCTGCCGTTCGCATTTGGGGCCTATCTTGCTTATAGCCGGCTGCGCCAAGGCTGGGGTCTCTTGAAATTCTTGGGGCGCCTGTGGGGCGCCACGACGCAGCAGCCCCGAAACACCAGCTCCATTGAAACAGACTATCTTGCCATGACGCTGAACAAGGCCAGTGGTGAATTAGAAGGCCGCATATTAAAGGGTGCTTATGCTGGCCAAGCCCTAGGCGCGTTAACGCAGTCCGAGCTCATGGATAAATATGCGGAACTGCGGCGCCTTGATCGCCGCAGCGCGCAGCTGATGGAGACCTATTTGGACCGGGTTGTTGGGTCTGACTGGCGCCAAGCATCAGGGCAAGCTGGTTTTGCTGGCGATGGGAACGCCTCGAGTTCGGACCAACCTATGACACCGGCGCAAGCGGCAGAAGTGCTCGGGGTGATGCGCAATGCCGCTAAACAAGACATCTTGGATGCCCATCGGCGTTTAATGAAGGTTGCGCACCCAGACCAAGGGGGTTCCAGCTATTTGGCACAGCAAATTAACGTGGCCAAAGATGTCCTTTTAAAGGCACAAAAAGAAGGTCGATCTTAAAGATTTGATGGGATAAGGCTGTCGCGGCGTTCGCTGTGAGGTACAAATAGGGGCCCTAATGACGACATCCAAAAAAGTACGTAAGGCAATTTTTCCAGTCGGCGGACTGGGCACGCGCTTTTTGCCAGCAACAAAAGCCATGCCCAAAGAAATGCTGCCTGTCGTTGATAAGCCGCTGATCCAATATGCAGTCGATGAAGCTGTCGCGGCTGGGATCGAACAGTGCATTTTTGTGACAGGCCGCGGGAAAGGCGCAATCGAAGATCATTTCGATTATTCCTATGAGCTCCAGGACACGCTTGAAGCGAAAGGCAAAAAGGATCTTCTCTCGGAAGTCCTCGCGCCTGTCCGCACGCCGGGGGCCATCACTTATGTCCGCCAACAAGAGCCGCTTGGCCTTGGCCATGCAGTCTGGTGCGCACGCAATCTGGTCGGCGATGAACCGGTCGCCATCTTACTTGCGGACGACCTCATCAAGTCCGGCCGCTCCTGTATCGCCCAGATGCTCGATGTTGTTGAGCAAGAAGGCGGCAACGTTATCGCGGCGATGGAAGTGCAGGATGAACACACACATCGTTATGGGATCATCTCACCAGGCCAAAAAAAGGGGGCGATCACGGAAGTCAACAGCCTGGTCGAAAAGCCAGCGCAGGGCACGTCGCCGTCCAATCTGGCGGTCATTGGCCGCTATGTGCTGCAGCCAGAGATTTTTGATGAGCTTGATCGCCAAGAAAAAGGCGCTGGCGGGGAAATCCAGCTTACGGACGCCATGGCGCGCTTGATTGGCAAGCAGCCCTTCCACGGTTTGGCCTTTGATGGCGAGCGTTTCGATTGCGGGGATAAACTCGGCTATATCGAAGCGACATTGGCGTTTGGCCTGGGCCGCGATGATTTAAGTGACGGCGTTCGCTCAATTGTAAAATCTGCGTACCAGTCTCTTTAAACACTTGGGGTCTATAGCGGCTTTGGCTCAGTGAGCGGTCGTAACAGGGGATAATTTATGCGCATCACGATGGTCGGTACAGGGTATGTTGGATTGGTATCTGGCGCCTGCTTTTCCGAGTTTGGTCACGATGTCATATGCGTTGATAAAGACGCATCCAAAATAGCGCGCTTGGAAAATGGCGAGATTCCAATCTTTGAGCCTGGCCTCGATGCGTTGGTGGAAAGCAATGCCAAGGCTGGCCGACTGTCCTTTACGACGGATCTGGCTGAAGCAGTGCCGGGGTCGGATGCCGTATTTATTGCGGTGGGCACACCATCACGCCGCGGCGATGGTCATGCAGACCTGCAATATGTTTATGCCGCCGCAAAGGAAATCGGCACTTTGCTGGAAGACTATACTGTGATCGTCAACAAATCGACGGTGCCAGTGGGAACCGGCGGCGAAGTTGAGGCTATCATTCGCGATGTGAAGCCAGCCCTCGAATTTGATGTTGCATCAAACCCGGAATTCCTGCGTGAAGGGTCTGCTATTGAGGACTTTATGCGGCCTGACCGCGTGGTTGTGGGCACATCTTCAGAGCGTGCGCGTGATGTTTTGCGCCGTCTTTATCGCCCCTTATCGCTTCGAGAAACGCCAATACTCTTCACCGAGCGAACCACATCAGAGCTCATCAAATATGCGGCAAACTCTTTCCTAGCCACCAAGATCAGCTTCATCAATGAGATGGCTGATCTGTGCGAGGCCGTCGGTGCAAATGTTCAAGAAGTTGCTAAGGGGATTGGCCTTGATGGCCGCATTGGCTCCAAGTTTCTGCATGCGGGCCCCGGCTATGGCGGAAGCTGTTTTCCCAAAGATACCCTGGCGCTTTTGAAAACGGCGGAAGATACCGGCATGCCGCTTCGGATTGTCAATGCGGTCGTCGACGTCAATAAGATGCGTAAAGAGGCGCTGGCGGACCGGGTTAAATCCATGCTGGATGGCAGTGTGTCTGGCAAAACAGTGGCTGTGCTTGGCTTAACCTTCAAGCCGAACACAGATGACATGCGCGATAGTCCTGCCTTGGATCTTATTCCCGCCTTGGTCAATGAAGGCGCAACAGTGCGTGCTTGCGATCCTGAGGGTGTTGAGCAAGCCAGACCGATGCTGCCAGAGATCACCTACTGTGATGATGCCTATGAGGCGATCGACGGCGCAGATATCGTCGTCTTGCTGACGGAGTGGAATGCGTTCCGGGCCTTAGATATTCCGCGGATTAAGTCACTTCTCACAGCGCCGAAAATGCTCGACTTGCGCAATGTTTACAGAGCCGATGAAATGCGCGATGCAGGCTTTACATATCAATCAATCGGCCGCCCCTAGGGCGTCGTTCACCACCACAGATGTATTTGGAGTAGAGCTATGAGCGCTCACCAATTTCATGGAACCGTTTTGCGCGAATACGACATTCGCGGGATCGTTGGCGACACCCTCAGCGCAAAAGATGCCGAGGCTGTGGGCAAGGCGTTAGGAACGGTCATTGTGCGCGGCGGCGGCACGCGCGTTGCGGTCGGCCGTGACGGCCGCATCAGTTCTCCAGAGCTTGCGCAGGCTGTGGCCGATGGCTTGGCCAGCACAGGCCTTGACGTGATCAAGGTTGGGGTCGGCCCAACGCCCATGCTCTATTTCACGGTCTTTGATTTGGATCTTGATGGCGGGGTGATGGTCACCGGGTCGCACAATCCGCCCGATTATAACGGCTTTAAGATGATGCTTGGCAAGAAGCCTTGTTTTGGTGAGCAAATCCAAGGCCTGGGCAAAATCGCTGCGGCGGGCGACTATGTCACCGGCGCGGGCAGTCAGCGTGACCACTCTATGTTTGATCGTTATATAGAGCGGCTTCTGCAGGACTTTGATGGCGCTGAACTCAATGTGGCCTGGGATCCCGGCAATGGCGCAGCTGGCGCCGCAACCGAAGCACTTGTTGCAAAACTGCCTGGCAAACACATCGTCATAAATGCAGAGATTGATGGTACATTCCCCAACCATCATCCCGATCCGACTGTCGAAAAGAACCTAGCGCAAATCAAAGAGGTTGTTGCACGCGAAAACCTTGATTTAGGCATCGCCTTTGATGGTGATGGTGACCGTATCGGCGCCATTGACGGTCAAGGCCGTGTTATTTGGGGCGATCAAATGATCGATATTTTGGCCAGCGATATCCTGGCTGATTTGCCGGGCAGCACGATCATCGCTGACGTGAAGGCGTCAAAGGCTTTGTTCGATTCCGTGGCGCAAAAAGGTGGCAAACCGCTAATGTGGAAAACCGGCCATTCTCTTATCAAGAATAAGATGGCCGAGGAGGGCGCACCCTTGGCCGGTGAGATGAGTGGGCACATCTTTTTCGCTCATAAATTCTATGGCTATGACGATGCTTTGTATGTGGCCATCCGTCTTCTCAACGCCATTCAGCGTCAGGGTAAAAGCTTGGCTGCGTTAAAGGACGCGATGCCGAATGTGGTGAATACACCGGAGCTGCGTTTCCCTTGTGATGAGACGCGCAAATTCGCGGTCGTCGATGAAGTGGTGGCGCGTCTGAAATCAAACGGCGCTGATATCAATGACATTGATGGCGCGCGTGTGACGACCCCCGAAGGCTGGTGGCTGCTGCGAGCGTCCAATACACAAGACGTGCTCGTTGCGCGGTGCGAGGCGGAAAGCGAAGAAGGCCTAGAAACACTATTGGGATATGTGAAAGAGCAGTTGGCGCAATCTGGTCTTGATCCTGCTCTTATTGATGGCTAACACTTTGATTCTAAAGCTTTGTTAAGTTTTTGTGCGCTGCACAAAAATAACCTTGACTTTCCCGGTTGGATTGGTATTTTTGCGAATGTTGCGGTGCAATATATTTCGGCGCTGGCAACGATATGGGATCAGCATCGATTGGGAGATATGATATGCCAGCAGCACGGAAAACGACCGCTGAAAAGGCCGCTGAGAAAGTTGTAGAAGCGCAAAAAGAACAGCTGGAAAATGCTTTCAAAGCATCCAGCGAAGCAGCAACAAAGAACATCGAAAAGTCCTTCGAAATGACGAAGAAGACTATGGACGAGGCCGTTAAGGGTTTTGATGAAATTGCTGCCTTCTCGAAAGAGAATGTTGACGCGATGATGGCGTCCAGCAATGCGGCTACCAAGGGCCTTGAAAGCATGAATGCGGAAATCATGGCCTACTCCAAGTCTGCCATGGAAGATAGCATGGCCGCTATGAAAGCACTTACGGGCGCGAAGAACCTGCGTGAGTATTTCGACATTCAAAATGCAATGATGAAGTCCTCTTACGACCGTTACGTTGCAGAGAGCAGCAAGTTCTCTGAAATGGGCCTTAAAATTATGAGCGAAGTTGCAGAGCCGGTGAATGCGCGCATGGCTGTTGTGATGGAGAAAATGGCTGCGCCAATCGCGCGTGCCTAAATCTTAGTCACCTTCTGACAATACGGCCTGCGCTTGGTTTACCTGGCGCGGGCCTTTTTGTTTTTTGACGTGCCTTTTTGCCACTGGAACCTCGGCGCAAGCGTATATATATTGCAGGGCATCTATGAGAACCGCTGTTTCGATGACATCCCTTCAAGAGGTGCCGCTTTTGCCGACTTGGTTGGTACAGAGTGTCTATGGACCGTTTTCTACTCAGGAGGAGCCAGCGCGCCTGTCTGATGAAGATGATGACGAGTTCGGCGGCGACGAAGATGACATCAATACTGGCGTCATCACCAAGACGGAAATTAAAACCAAACGTCCGCATCTCTACAAAGTGCTGATGCTAAATGATGACTACACCCCGATGGAGTTCGTGGTGCACGTCCTGCAGCGCTTCTTTCGGATGACCGTTGAGGAAGCCACACAAGTTATGTTGCATGTCCACCAAAAGGGTGTCGGCGTGTGCGGTGTCTTCCCATATGATGTTGCCGAGACCAAGGTGAACGAAGTGATGGACTTGGCCAAACAGCACCAGCATCCTTTGCAGTGCACGCTGGAGAAGGAATAGCGCGCCGTCTTTACCGGCGCGCTTGCGTAAGACGAATTGCTACTGGACCTTTCAAACAAGTTGGTCCACGATCTTTTAGACGTTTAGGAGCGTCCGCCAGATGGGCTTGTTTTGCCGAGGCTTCAAGCCCATTTGAGGTAAACAGAAAGTCAACTGAAAGGGCTGATTTTGCCGTCATTCTCCACCCATCTGGAAGAAACACTGCACCGGGCAATCGCTGAGGCCAGTGGCCGTCATCATGAATTTGTTACCCTGGAGCATCTGCTCTTAGCGCTGCTTGAAGACCGTGACGCCGTTGCGGTGATGCGGGCATGTGCGGTTGACATTGATGAATTGCGTGCAGCTGTGACCGCCTACATCGATGGGGAGTTGGACAGTATTACCGACCCTTCTAGCGGGGAGGCAGCGCCAACGACGGGATTTCAGCGGGTTGTGCAGCGCGCCATTATTCATGTGCAAAGCTCTGGGCGCCAGGAAGTTACGGGCGCCAACATTCTCGTTGCTCTGTTTTCTGAGCGTGAAAGCCATGCTGTGTATTTTCTGCAGCAGCAGGACATGTCCCGCTATGACGCCGTCAGCTACATAAGCCACGGCATCGCAAAAACGGGCGATATGACCGAAGACCGTCCCGTTCGGGGGTCTGAAGAGACCAATGAGGAAAACAACGGGCAGCGGCGTAAACGCAGCAAAAAACAAGAGAGCGCGCTCGATTCTTACTGCGTAAACCTCAATGAAAAGGCCATGGCCGGTAAGATTGATCCGCTGATTGGACGTGGCCACGAAGTTGAGCGGACAATCCAAATTCTCTGCCGCCGGTCTAAGAACAACCCGCTTTATGTGGGCGATCCTGGCGTTGGCAAAACAGCCATCGCGGAAGGCTTGGCCCGTAAAATCGTTGAAGAAGATGTCCCGGATGTGCTGCTCGGCAACACGATCTATTCCCTTGATATGGGCGCCTTGTTGGCCGGGACGCGGTATCGTGGTGATTTCGAAGAGCGCTTAAAGGCAGTCGTCAAAGAACTCGAAGACACTGAAGGTGCTATCTTGTTCATTGATGAGATCCACACCGTGATAGGCGCCGGCGCAACGTCTGGTGGGGCGATGGATGCCTCAAACCTGTTAAAGCCTGCGCTGTCTTCCGGCACCATTCGGTGCATTGGGTCCACGACCTACAAAGAATTCAGAGCCCATTTTGAAAAAGATCGCGCCTTGCTGCGTCGTTTTCAGAAGATCGATGTCAATGAGCCGTCTGTCTCTGATGCGGTAAAGATCATGCAAGGTCTGAAGCCCTATTTTGAAGAACATCATCAGGTCCGCTATACCCAGGATGCCATCAAAGCGGCTGTCGATTTGTCCTCGCGCTACATCACTGATCGGAAGCTGCCGGACAAAGCCATCGACGTGATTGATGAAGTTGGCGCAGCGCAGATGCTGTTGCCGCCATCGAAACGCCGCAAGACGGTGGCAGTGAAGGATATCGAGAATATCATCGCCAAGATTGCGCGTATTCCTCCGAAATCTGTCTCGAAAGATGACAAAGCGGCCATGGAGTCCTTGGATAAGGATCTCAAGCGCGTGGTCTTTGGGCAAGAGAGGGCGATTGATGCGCTGGCGGCTGCCATTAAGTTGAGCCGTGCTGGTTTGCGTGAGCCGAATAAGCCGATTGGGTCTTATCTGTTCTCGGGGCCAACCGGTGTCGGGAAGACAGAAGTGGCGCGCCAACTGTCCTCGATTATGGGTGTTCCGCTACACCGCTTTGATATGTCGGAGTATATGGAACGCCATTCCGTGTCTCGGCTTATCGGGGCGCCTCCGGGATATGTCGGCTTTGATCAAGGCGGCCTCCTCACGGACGCGGTTGATCAAACCCCCCACTGCGTGCTGCTTCTTGATGAGATTGAGAAGGCCCATCCTGATCTGTTTAACGTGTTGTTGCAGGTGATGGACAATGGCTCTCTGACCGATCACAACGGCAAGAAGATTGATTTCCGCAATGTCGTGTTGATTATGACGACAAATGCTGGCGCTTCTGCGCTGGCAAAATCTGCCCTCGGCTTTGGCCGCGATTCGCGCGAGGGCGAAGACGAAGAAGCGATCAAGACCATGTTCTCGCCGGAGTTCCGCAACCGTTTGGATGCGGTCATTCCATTTGGATATCTGCCACCAGAGGTCGTTGCCCGCGTTGTCGACAAGTTCGTTCTTGAGCTCGAAGTTCAGCTGTCGGACCGCAATGTTCACATCAAGCTGACAGATGAGGCCCGGACGATGCTGGCCGAGCAAGGCTATGACAAACTCTTCGGTGCCCGGCCGCTTGGTCGATTAATCCAAGAGAAAATCAAGAAGCCGCTTGCTGATGAAATCCTCTTCGGCAAGCTTGTCGGCGGCGGCGAAGTCACCGTGCGCGTGAAGGACAAGGAACTCCACTTCGAAATTGTGCCTGCTGCGCCGCGTGGTAGTGCCAAGGCGAAGAAGGCCTCTAAGAAGGCTGAAAAAGCCTAAGCACCGGGGCTTTTGGTGTCTGGGTCTTCGTCCTTGGCTTCGGGCCAATCTCCATCTGAGCGCGCTGCTGCCCTCGCGGCGGACAAGCCTCTCATATTGGTGGCCGCGGTGGCTCTGTTTGACCGCGACGAGCGTATCCTGTTGGCGCAGCGACCGCCCGGTAAGAGTTTGGCCGGGTATTGGGAGTTCCCTGGCGGTAAGATAGAGCCAGGTGAAACGCCGGAAGCGGCCTTAGTCAGAGAGTTGGAAGAAGAGCTTGGCGTGGAAGCCTGTTTGGAGTGCTTTCAGCCCTTTAGCTTTGCCTCGCATGCCTACCCAGACTTTCACCTTCTGATGCCGCTGTTTTTATGTCGGCGCTGGGATGGCGTTCCGCAGCCCCGCGAAGGTCAAGTTCTCAAATGGGTGCGCATAAAAGACCTGCGGTCATACAAAGTTCCGCCGGCGGATTTGCCGCTGGTCGCGATGCTTGAAGACTATGCTTAAGGCGCGCGCAGCGGCCCTTGTGTCCGCCTTATGTTTCGTCTTGGCGGCCTGCGCGGAGGATGAAGATGCTGAGCTTCCTGGGCCCACACCGCGGGAGCTTTTGTTTGGTGTTTCCCTGCCGCAGCATCTGCGCCTCAGCCCAAGTGGGGCATGGGTATCGTTTTCGCAAGCGTATAATGGGGTGCGAAACATTTGGCTGAAGCCCGCGGATGGGCAATCGCCAGCGCGTCCCATTACGACCTTTCCTTATCCGGGGGTGGGACCACATGTGTGGCACCCTTCTAGCGACTATCTGCTCTTTTTGAAACAGACCCCGGACTCAGATGATGTGCGGCCCTATGCATTTGATTTGGCGCAGCAGACGGTCATTCCGCTGCTTGGAGGGACCGCGCAACAAGCCAGTTTTCTAGCGTATTCTGAGGCAGCGCCTGACACCATTTTCATCCAAACCAATGCCCGCCGCGCGGGTGCCATTGATATCTATCGCGTTGACCTAAAAACGGGCGCATCTTTGCTCGTCTATGAGGATAAATTAGGCGCCAACGGCTACTTCGCCGGCGCTGACCTTACCCCCTTGATCGCGCAAGTGCCCAAGTCAGATGGTGGATTTGAGTGGCGGGCAAGAACAGAAGACGGCGGTTGGCGTCTCTGGGGCACTGTCGGGGCGGAAGATGCCTTGACCACGCGGATGGAGCAGATTTCAGCTGATGGTGAGGACGTGTTTCTGGCCAGTTCGGTGGAGCGCAATACGACAGCGTATCTCCGCGTCCCCGCGCAGTCGCGCTTCGGTGCTGGTGAAACGCAAGTGCTTGCCGCTCAATCCCGATATGACTTTGCGGATGCGACTTACGGTCCTCTTAATCAACGTCCTTTTTTGGCGACCTTTGCAACGCCGCGCCCAAGTTTTGTGCCTTTAAACAAGCAGTTGGTGCCGCTTGTTTTTGGGATGCGTGCGAGCGGTAGCGGCGCGCTTACGATAGCCGATACCAATGCTGACGGCACGCGGTGGCTTATTGGACATGTCGCTGCAAGCCAGCCCGTCTCTTGGGGTGTCTATGACGCACAGAGTGCGAGCAAGATTGCGCTGTTCCCTGAGCAAGATGAGTTGATGGCCCAGCAAGCCGCCGTTTTGCCCATCGCCATAAAGATTAGTCGCAGTGAAACCAGCACATTTGATGCCTTTCTAAGCCTGCCTTTGGGGCTTGCGCTTAATCTGGATGGAAAGGCTGCACGGACCGTTCCCGTGGCGGTCGTTTTACGCGGTGCAATGGTTAGCCAAGACCGCTGGCGGTATGACCCGGTGCATCAATGGCTTGCCTCCCGCGGTGTTGCTGTGCTGTCGCTTAATCATAAAGGGTCAGTCGGGCAAGGCAAAGACCATCTTTTTCAAGCCGATGGCCTGACACAGGCGATTGTTGCCGATGTTGGGCATGCCCGTGACTGGCTGGCCGAGCGCGGTCTTCTAGAAGAGCGGCTGGCGATTATCGGTGGTGGTGCAAGCACGGCTGCGGCCAAGAAAGCAGCGCTGTCCCTATCAGCAAGCTGCGTTTCCTACATAAACCCCGTGCCGGCAATGCAGCGCGCGCTGGGCACATTGCCGGGGCAACAAAGCGGTCTGCAAAAACTGCTGCTCGACTATTACGGTGAGGACAGCGCAAGCACGGTTGCCAAGACCCCCGTGTTCATCGCCACCGCAGGACAAAGCCGGCGGCAAGATCCCCAAACGGTTTTTGATTGGGCTGCGGGTTTGGAGGAGCAAGGCGCTGGTTTGACCCTTATTGCCGTCGATCGAGCCGAAGAGGATTTTTCGCAAGGGATGGATGGTCGGGCGGTCATGGCAACCATGGAACTTTTCTTAGCTGATTGTTTGGGATTCGAAGCTGAAGCGTTATCCAGCGCCGACTTTGTTGGATCGTCTATCACGCTGTTAGAGGCGCCGGACTCTATCGTACAAACCGTCAGGACCGCGCGATCTATTCCCGACGTGTCGCGTTAGAGCGTTTTTCGTCCAACAAGGGTCATTTGACCAGATCTGCGTTTTTTTGCTGGGTAGGAGCGTGCGGTGCAGCGATGCAGGGCATCGCAAGGCGGGC
>CAKZYD010000414.1 GCA_937884085.1 uncultured Sphingomonadales bacterium
ACCCGCGCAGATGGTGAGCCGGACTTGTGTGAGATAGGCTGTGTGGGCCGTTTGACAGGTTTTCAGGAAACCGGGGATGGACGCTATTTGCTCACGCTCTCAGGAGTTTGCCGTTTCCGTGTTTTGCAAGAAATGGAAACGCCGGAGCCGTTTCGCAGGTGCGAAATTGCGCCTTTTCTAGCCGATTTAGCCGCGGAGCCGTCCGATGACAGTGACGGTGTCAATCGTGATCTCTTGCTCGACACGTTTCGCGAGTTTTTGCAAGCCAATGATCTTGAGACCGATTGGGATTCGATTGGGCGCGCAAGCAATGACGTGCTGGTAAATTCACTGTCGATGCTCAGCCCCTATGGCCCGGCTGAAAAGCAGGCGCTTTTGGAGGCCGAAGATCTGCGCACCCGCGCGGAAACGCTTATTGCCATTACGCAAATCACCCTTGCCCGCCAGTCTGATGAAACACCGGGCACTTTGCAGTAGTTGCCGACGGTGTCTGTGGCATTTGGCATGGTGATCTTGGCCTGAAACTGCACTATCATAAGTTTATGACCACCGAGCAAGACAGCAACCAGCCAGAGCAAACCGTCGTCGCGCGCGAAGACAAAAAGGCCTCCCGTGCCAAATTGGGTTTGGAACCCAAGATGCTTGAACTTTTGGTTTGTCCGCTTACCCACGGTCGTCTGATGCTGGATGTTGAAAAATCTGAATTGATTTCGGCCAAGGCTAAGCTTGCTTATCCGGTCCGCGGCGGCATTCCCATTATGCTGCCGTCCGAGGCACGTGAGATGGATGAGGATGAGCTGGCCGCATATCCAAGCTGAGCCATCTGTTTTTAGAGAACAGTTTATTTAATCAGCATCGCACATTCCAGTCGTTCAAACAGCAAAGGCCGTTTTCGAACGCTTTTTCTAACACCTCATGTTGCAGACAAAATGGATAATGCTTTAGATCGGTACGCCACTGAGAAGCTTGGGTTGCGGACCCATGATGCGCTCGCCAAATCCACCTTTGCGGCTGGCCGCCTGATTGATGAAGAAGTCCTTCATGCGCGGCATGCGGTCAACTAAACCCAGTCCAAGGTCACGGGCAGCAGTGACGAGCGGATTGTCATTTGAGAAAAGACGATTCAGCACATCTGTTGTGACGCCCATCTGCACCGTGTCAAAGCGGCGCCATTGTTCGTAGCGCTCAAGAGCATTGACAGATGAGAAGTCCAGGCCAAGGCGATCGGCCTCTACGATGGTCTGCGCCAGAGCTGCAACATCTTTGAATCCCAGGTTCAGCCCCTGGCCCGCTATGGGATGAATTCCGTGGGCGGCATCGCCGCACAGCGCGAGGCCGTCTTTTATCGTCGAGCGTGCCAGTGTCAGGCCAAGTGGATAAGCGTTGCGTGGGCCCGCGACAGATATTTCACCAAGTTGCAGACCAAAGCGTTGTTCCAGTTCGATTTCGAATTCAAAGTCATCCAGCGCCAGCAATCGTTTTGCTTCGCGTGTTGGCTCCGTCCAGACGATTGAGCTCCGCTTGCCGGGAAGCGGCAGCGTTGCAAATGGTCCGGCGGGAAGAAAATGTTCTTCTGCGCGCCCTTCATGGTCCCGTTCGTGGGCAACGGTCGTCACAATGCCCATCTGATCGTAGGGCCAATACACGGTCTTGATACCCGCAAGATCCCGCAATTTGGATTTTACACCGTCACATGCGATCAGAAGTCGTGTGATGGCTGTCGCTGACTTTTGGGTCTCTACGTTCTGCAATGACAATTGTGTTGTGCCGCCAGAGCGAGAGAAATCGGCGACGATGTGCCGGGGCATTGTGCGAACGCCGGCCTTCTTTGCTTTTTCATGCAGCGCCGCTAGAAGTGCGCTGTTTGGTACCATGTGCGCAAAGGGTTCGCTGTCTTTGCGTTCCACGCTGCCAAATGTTAGGTAAACCGGGCGTACCGGATCTGCCAATTTGGAGTCCGTTACCACCATTTCCCGGATTGGTTGACTGTCTTTAAGCAGATCATTCCATACCCCAAATTGCGTTAGCATGCGGGCTGCAGCTGCCGCGATGGCGGATGCGCGAGGGTCGTTGCGAAACGCTCCCTGCGGTGCCGGGTCTATCACAACAACATCGAGATGAGGTGCTGCCTGTTTCAGCGCTACGGCAAGTGACATGCCAACATAACCTGCGCCGGCAATTGCAATGTCTGCTGTGGTGTTTTTGGACTTGGCCATTAGAGCGCTCCTTTGCACTCTATTTAGTCTCGACGGGGCCAAGAGAAAAGCCGCCAAGGTGTCGCTTGTGCCACATCAACTTTCCTGCTCAAACTAATCTAACGCTCGGTATCTTTGGCTGAATTTTATGGATATTTTGCAAGACAACTCTTTTCAGGCAGTCCTTATATTTGGTCTTTTTCTAAAGATTTGCGGTTTCGCCGTGCGCGACGAGCTGTACCTGCGCTCTAGCAATGTAACTTGTGCAAGAAACTTGCTTGCAAACAGGGGCTTTTAATTATATTTCAGATTAAATAAAACTATAACTATTTGTTGTTATTGATACAAAATAAATTTCATGTACATGTAAATAATTATAGCATAGACGCTCAATGCCAGCTAATGTTTCAAC
>CAKZYD010000415.1 GCA_937884085.1 uncultured Sphingomonadales bacterium
ATACAAACAAAGAGGAAATTGCCATTCAAGAAGCCAACAACCTTAAAATTCCGGTTGTCGCCATTCTTGACACTAACTGCAATCCCGATGGAATTGCCTTCCCAGTCCCGGGCAACGATGACGCCAGCCGCGCCATTAAGCTCTACTGTGATTTGATTGCAGATGCGATTTTAGACGGCGGTCAATCCGGTGCCAGCAAAGCAGGTGTGGATATAGGCGCGTCCGAAGAGCCTCTCGCAGAACCGGCTGTTGTTGAAGCTGAAGCCGAAGCCGCTCCTGAAGCAGTCGAGGAGCTCGCAGTGCCAGCTGAAGAAGCCGCTGCGGAAACAGACGAGAGCGAAGCTAGCGCTTAGCAACAAACCGTAACGGTCGCGCGCTACAAACGGTGCGGGCGACCGAACAACCCAAACGCATCTTTGAAGATGGAGCAAGAAATGGCGCAAATTACAGCGGCAATGGTGAAAGAACTGCGCGATAAAACCGGCGCAGGCATGATGGATTGCAAAAAAGCACTGGCTGAAACCGACGGCGACGTGGACGCTGCGGTGGATTGGCTGCGTACCAAAGGTCTTGCAGCTGCACAAAAGAAATCAGGCCGGACCGCTGCAGATGGCCTCATCGGTGTGGTCACCTCCGGGACGACGGGCGCTGCCGTTGAAGTGAATGCCGAAACAGATTTTGTGGCCCGCAACGAGCTCTTCCAGGACTTAGTCTCAACCATCGCTGACCTTGCCTTGGCGAATGATGCTGATTTGGACACAGTCATGACGTCAGGCTATCCGGGTGTTGACCGCACAGTTGAAGAGCAGCTGACCCACAATATCGCCACCATCGGCGAAAACATGTCTGTTCGCCGGATGACATCGCTGTCCGTCGAAAAAGGCGCCGTTTGCTCTTATGTGCACAACCAAGTGCGCGCCGGACTTGGCAAAATCGGTGTTTTGGTGGCTTTGACGTCAGACGCGTCCGGAGACGCCCTGGAAGCCGTTGGCAAGCAACTGGCCATGCACGTGGCCGCCGCAGCCCCGCAAGCGCTTACGTCCGCTGAACTCGATGCCGATTTGGTTGAGCGTGAACGCGCTGTCCTGAGCGAAAAGGCGAAAGAATCCGGCAAGCCGGACAACATCGTCGAAAAGATGGTCGAAGGCGGTATCCGCAAGTTCTACAAAGAAGTGGTCTTGCTAGAGCAAATCTGCGTCATTGATGGGAAAACGCCTGTCAATCAGTGGCTTGAAGCCCAGGCCAAGGATGTTGGGTCTGCTATCGAGTTGGCTGGTTTCGTGCGTTACCAGCTGGGTGATGGTATCGAGAAAGACGAAAGCGACTTTGCGGCGGAAGTGGCTGCAGCCGTGAGTGCCTGATACGCGGATGAAGAGGGGTCCCTTATCCAGTTGGGGGCCTCAATCTTCTGTAGCTTTGACTAGAACTGCGCGCTAGGGTGCGCGCGGTGTCAAGATGTTGATATCTCAGTCTAGGTCGCTGTGGGGCTATGAAGCGCACCCGTTACAAACGCATTTTGCTTAAACTCTCCGGGGAAGCCCTCATGGGAGATGGCGCTTTTGGCATTGACCAGAAGACTGTCGAAAGGGTTGCGGGCGAAATCCGTACGGCTAAAGAGGCCGGGTTTGAGCTCTGTCTGGTCGTTGGCGGCGGCAATATTTTTCGCGGACTTGCGGCAGCAGAACAAGGCTTTGACCGCGCCAGCGCTGATTATATGGGCATGTTGGCCACGGTGATGAATGCGCTGGCCATGCAAAATGGTCTTGAGAAGCAGAATGTGCCAACGCGGGTGCTGTCTGCTATTCCCATGTCCACAATTTGCGAACCTTAAATTCGTCGACGAGCCATTCGCAATATGGAAAAGGGCCGTGTGGTCAGTTTAGCAGCCGGCACTGTC
>CAKZYD010000416.1 GCA_937884085.1 uncultured Sphingomonadales bacterium
GATCACCCAATTGGAAGCGCTGCGCGCCAAGTCTGCGGCAGGCTTACCTGCTTTTTCGGACAGCGTGCCAAGCAGGCTTTCAAAAAACGCGGCGCTCTCCTGCTCAGCGGTTAGGACAGCGGCGTTATAGTCGGTTAGACCGAGCGATGCCACATAGCGTGCTGTCTTCGCGTCAGGCAATTCTGGCAAGCTGTCTCGAGCCGTCTCAATAAAGGCATCGTCTA
The DNA here is from genome assembly GCA_937884085.1 of uncultured Sphingomonadales bacterium. Taxonomy (GTDB): domain Bacteria; phylum Pseudomonadota; class Alphaproteobacteria; order Sphingomonadales; family CAKZYD01; genus CAKZYD01. The sequence continues at coordinate 225 of CAKZYD010000416.1, forward strand.
AAGACAGCGGCAATAAATCCGGGTCTGGGAAATAGCGGTAGTCATGCGCTTCTTCTTTTGAGCGCATCGAGCGTGTTTCGCCTTTGTCCGGGTCGAACAGGCGCGTCTCTTGATCAACAGTGCCGCCGTCTTCAATCAAATCAATTTGGCGCCGGGCTTCTACTTCGATGGCTTGCTGTACAAAGCGAACGGAGTTGATGTTTTTCAGCTCACAGCGCGTACCAAGGTCATCGCCAGGCCGCCGGACGGACACATTCACGTCGGCACGCATGGAGCCTTCCTCCATGTTGCCATCGCAGGACCCAATATAGCGCAGGATTGTGCGCAGCTTCTTCACATAGGCACCGGCTTCTGCGGGTGAGCGCATATCAGGCTTTGAGACGATTTCCATCAGCGCAACGCCGGATCGATTCAGGTCTACGAACGTCATGGACGGATGCTGGTCATGCATGGACTTGCCTGCGTCCTGCTCCAGATGGAGGCGCTCAATGCCAATGGTCTTTGTCTCGCCCTCACCGAGGTCCACCTGAATAGCCCCCTCACCCACGATTGGATGCTTGTATTGGCTGATTTGATAGCCCTGCGGCAGGTCCGCATAGAAGTAATTCTTCCGGTCAAAGCGCGACCAGGTGTTAATCTCAGCGCCAATGGCGAGACCCGTCCGAACCGCTTGACGCACGCATTCGCTGTTGATGACAGGGAGCATGCCCGGCATCGCGGCGTCGACAAGGCTTACATTGGCGTTGGGCTCTGCGCCGAAGGCCGTTGATGCCCCAGAAAAGAGCTTAGCATTGCTGGTGACTTGGGCATGGACTTCCAGGCCGACAACGACCTCCCAGTCGCCCGTCATGCCTTGGAGACGATAAGGGGCGCTCATGCCGCCCACCATGCATTGGGCTTCGCATTGAAGCCAGCCGCCGCCTCCAGCGCGGCACCAGCGTTTAAAACAGTTTGCTCATCGAAAGCTTTGCCAAGCAGCTGCAAGCCAAGCGGCAAGCCATCCTTATCCAAACCCGCAGGCACGGAGATGCCAGGCAACCCAGACAGCGAAGCGGGGACTGTAAAGACGTCATTTAAATACATGGAAATAGGGTCATCCGTTTTTGACCCCAAGGCGAAGGCCGCCGATGGCGCCGTTGGGGTGAGGATCACATCGCAGCTTTCATAGGCTTTGCTGAAATCCTGGGCAATTAGCGTTCTGACCTTCTGTGCCTTGAGATAATAGGCATCATAATAGCCAGCAGAGAGCACATAGGTTCCGATCATGATGCGGCGCTTGACCTCGTCGCCAAACCCAGCAGCGCGCGTGGCCTCATACATATCACTCAGGCTGGCGCCGTCCGGCTTTTCTCGAATGCCGTAGCGTACACCGTCATAGCGCGCGAGGTTTGAAGAGGCTTCTGCGGGGGCAACGATATAATAAGTTGGCAACGCAAATTTCGTGTGGGGAAGCGACACGTCAACGATTTCCGCCCCAGCGTCTTTCAGCCAAGCTTGCCCAGCTTCCCAAAGTGCTTCGATTTCAGCAGGCATGCCATCAACCCGGTATTCATTTGGAATGCCAACCTTTAAGCCTTTCACATCTTGCGTCAGCGAGGCACCCCACGCTGGGACTGGCTGATCAACCGATGTGGAGTCCTTGGGGTCAAACCCTGCCATCGCTTCGAGCATGATGGCCGCATCGGCGACCGAGCGCGTGATTGGCCCTGCCTGATCCAGCGATGAGGCAAAGGCAATAATTCCCCAGCGGCTGCAGCGTCCATAGGTTGGCTTCATGCCGACTGTGCCGGTAAAGGCTGCTGGTTGGCGGATTGAGCCACCCGTGTCGGTGCCCGTCGCAGCGATGGCAAGGCGCCCTGCAACGGCGGCAGCCGAACCGCCTGACGAGCCACCAGGCACTAAGTCTGTCTCGCCAGACCGCCAGGGGTTCACAGCACGTCCATAGGCAGAGGTTTCATTGGAAGAGCCCATGGCGAACTCATCCAAATTGGCCTTGCCAAGCATGACCGCGCCCGCTGCTTTCAAATTCGCGGCGACGGTGGCCTCATAGGGCGGCGTAAAACCTTTGAGAATGTTGGACGCCGCTGTGGTTTGAACACCGTCAGTGCAGAACAAGTCCTTCATGGCAATGGGGATGCCGCACATGCCGGGCGCATCGCCTTGGGCTAGACGTGTGTCGGCAGCCTTGGCTTGCTCTGACGCGAGGTCAAAGGTTTCGGTGATGTAGGCACCAAGTGGACGCCCAGCTTCAGCGGCAGCAATATGGGCCTGCGTCAACTCTGCGGCGGAAAAGTCGCCCTTGCGCAGACCAGCGGCGGCTTCAGTGATGGAAAATTCAGTCAGTGACGTCACGGCTATTCAACAACCTTCGGGACTGCAAAGAAACCAAATTGCGCGTCAGGGGCGTTGGCCAGAACACGGCCCGCATAATTGCCGTCGGTGACTTCATCCTCGCGTTGACGCAGCGCCATTTCCTCAACACTCGTAAGGGGCTCTACGCCATCTGTATCGACGGTGCCCAGTTGTTCAACCCAATCTAAAATCATATTGAGCTCTGCTTCCAAAGCAGGCACTTCATTATCTTCCAGCTTAATCCGTGCTAGATGCGCGATGCGCTTGACGGTTGCTGCGTCAATAGACATTGGCGGGTCTCATGGGTCATTTAAACGTTCAGATTGGCGACGATGTTCGCCCAATCGCGGCGGACATACACGAGGCGAGCCGAAGGTCGCAAGACCTGCTGCTGGTTTAAGGACGAAAAATGCGGCGCCCAAACCAAATCTTTCAAACGAAATCGGGTCTGACGGGAACCATAGCGACCGCGAGAGGAAGAGATGCAAAGTCTCTTCAAACATTCCGCAGAGCGCTGCATTCAGCAGCCAAACACTTGAACGCAAGCGCAGTGGAAGCGCATGAAGGCTGGTGGGATGTTTATTCTACACTTCGCCGCCTGCAGAACGATCCAAAGTCTATGATAGCGGTTGCCAGGCTGGCAGGACGCATCGTTGGCGAGGTTCAAGTGCGTGGCGCGCGATATCGCAGATTGCAGCATGATGTAAGGCTAGGGCTGGGTGTTCATCATGACTTTACGCAGCAAGGCATTGGCGCGGCCCTTCTGTCCTATGCGATCGAAGCGATGCGGTCAGCAGACGGCGTGAAACGCATATCGCTTGCCGTGCATGGCGATAACATCGCAGCACAACATCTTTACAGGAAGGCTGGCTTTGCCCAAGAAGGGCGACGCAAAGGTGCTATCGGTCCAATTGACGCTCGCAATGATGTCGTCGTCGATGAAATTCTCATGGCGCTTTATTTGGATGATAAAGGGTAACCTGCATGGCCCGTAAATTCTTGCTTGGGATTGCCATACTCGTTGGACTGTTTCTTGTGGGCGCTGTCCTCTTCCGCGTTTTCCAAGATGAACTCATGGCTGCCTTCCTCGTGCCGAAGGGTGAATTCGACATCACCACCGCACCGCCCACGCCTGATTATACAGACTGGAGCAGCTGGGCCGCGGGCGAGCCCGGGATTGAAACACCAGCCGGTTTGCGGCCAGACGGGATAGAGTACGCATCCCGCGATGACGTTGCCATTTTCTACCAGCACCCCACAACCTACTGGTCCAACAAAGCTTGGAACGGTCCGCTCGATGACACCGGACATCTAGATTTGCTCAACGTCCGGTTTTTGCCAAGCCAAGCCAGTATCTTTGACCCTTTTGGAGTGCTCTACGCGCCCTATTACCGGCAAGTCGCCCTAGGTGCATTCATCGCTGAAGATGAAAACATGCGCGGAGCCTTGGCCCTAGCTTATGAAGATGTTCTGGCGGCCTTCGACCAATTCTTGGCCTTGCGCGAAGAGCGCCCCATCCTTCTAGTTGGCCATAGCCAAGGCGCTTATCATCTCCTCTCGGTTCTGCATGACCGCATTGCTGCCTTAGAGCTCGAAAACGAGCTGGTTGCTGCCTACCTGATTGGCTGGCCCCTGTCTGTTAGCGGCGATTTACCCCAAGGCCTTGCGCCCTGTGCTGCGCCGGAGCAAACCAACTGCGTCATCAGCTGGCAAACCTTTGGGCCAGACGGGGATACTGCTGCTGTGATGCAGGCCTATGATTCCGAGCCAGCGCTGAATGGTGGCGACAAACCGGGCGACATTCTGTGCGTTAACCCCATAAGCTTCCGCCAATCTCTTGAGCCCGCTTCGGCGGCGGAGAATATCGGCGGGGTCCCCATGCCCAGCAAAGCGGGCGAGCCACTCGGCGCCCCAATGCCAGGCGCAACGGGCGCGCGCTGCGCAGAAGACGGGTTTCTCTATATGGACCGAACGCCAGACCGTCCGTTCCAGCAGCTCATTCTGCCGGGCGACAACTATCACAGCCAAGACCTGCCTCTTTTCTACCGCAACATCCAAGCCAATTTGGAACGCCGCATCACAGCCTATTTTGATGCGGCTGGCGCCCGTTGAGCCTGTTTGAAACGCTGGAAGACTTTGGCGCCGCGCTCCCCCCAAAAGGCCGGCTGCTGGGGCTAGACCATGGCAGCAAAACCATCGGCGTTGCCCTTTCTGATGCCGGGCGGCTCATCGCCTCGCCCCATAGCGTTATCAAGCGCACCAAGTTCAAAGCAGATGCTGCGGCACTGCTCAAAATCTGCATCGACGAAGACATCTGCGGCCTTCTCCTTGGTTTGCCGATGAACATGGATGGCAGTGCTGGCCCGCGTGTCCAATCCACCAAGGCCTTTGCCCGCAATCTCACGCCTTATACCGACATCCCCATCGGCTTTTGGGATGAACGCCTCAGCACCGCCGCCGTGACCCGCACCCTCATTGAGGCCGACCGCTCCCGCGCGCGCCGAGCGGACCTGGTCGATAAAATGGCGGCAAGCTACATCCTGCAAGGCGCTCTGGACCGACTTGCCCGCGAACTTTGAGCTTGAGCAAGGGCACCCGCCGCGCTAAGGCACCCGCGGCATGGATGACTGGCGCTATTCCCAAAAACACCTCCTCGGTATCGAGGGCATGCACGCGCTTGATATCAATCTCCTTTTGGATGAAGCGGAAGTCTACGCCGAACACAATCGGCAGACCCAAAAGCGCAAGGCCATCCTCAAAGGCCTAACGCAAATCAACATGTTCTTTGAGAACTCGACACGCACCCTCATGAGCTTTGATTTGGCGGGCAAGCGCCTCGGCGCGGACACGATTTCTCTGCCTGTCTCCTCATCGTCCATCAAAAAAGGCGAAACCCTGCTCGACACGGCCTTAACGCTCAATGCGATGCGGCCTGACGTGATTGTTATCCGCCATGGCAGTTCTGGGGCCGTTAAACTCATCGCCGACAACGTCGATTGCGCCGTCATCAACGCAGGCGATGGCCGCCATGAGCATCCAACCCAGGCCCTGCTTGATGCGCTCACCATCCGACACCGCAAGGGCAAGATTGAAGGGCTCATCGTCGCCATTTGCGGTGACATTCTCCATAGCCGGGTCGCCCGGTCGAACATTCACCTTCTCCTCACCCTCGGCGCCATCGTCCGCCTGGTTGGCCCGCCAACGTTGCTGCCGCCGCATTTCGCAGACCTCGGCGCCAGCATCCACCATGACATGGAAAGTGGCCTCAAAGACGCGGACATCGTCATGATGCTGCGCCTTCAACAAGAGCGCATGGATGGCGCCTTTTTGCCCTCCACCCGCGAATATTTCCGCACCTTTGGCCTCACCGACGACAAGCTGGCTCATGCCAAACCAGATGCCGTCATCATGCATCCCGGCCCCATGAACCGGGGGGTGGAAATCGACACCCATATCGCCGACGACCTCAAGCGCTCCGGCATTGCCGAACAGGTCGAAATGGGCGTCGCAGTCCGCATGGCCTGCCTGGACGTTCTCACCCGCGACCTCCGTGCCGAGGCCGCCGATGGCTGACCGGCTTTATCAAAACGCACACCTGCTGTGCCCAGCCACGGGATTGGACGGTCCTGGCAGTCTGCTGGCCCGTGATGGCAAAATCGCTGCCACTGGAGATGACATCATAGCCGCCAGCGATGCCGAGACCATTGATTGCCACGGCAAAATCCTCTGCCCAGGTCTCATCGACATGCAAGTCTTCGCTGCAGACCCGGAGGCAGCTGCCAAGGGCGGGGTCACCACCGCCCTGCTCCACCCGCGGCGCGGCGCTGAACTCGATAGCCCGTCCAAAGTCCGCGCCATCTTTGCCGGCAATCGCGGCCAAACGGCGCGCACCATTCCCATGGGCGCTGCCACGCGAGACCTGGCCGGCCATGAGATGACCGAAATCGGCCTGATGGGCGAAGCCGGTGTCCCTGCTTTTGGAGATGGCAGAAAAACCATCGCCGACACCGCCGTCTTCATGCGCATCCTGACGTACGCGTCCAGTTTCAACACGCTTATCCTCAACGCAGCCGAGGAGCCCCGCCTAACCGAAGGCACCTGCGCCACCATGACGGACCTCTCGGTCCGCCTTGGCCTGCCGGCTGCGCCAACCTTTGCCGAGGCGATGATGATACAGCGCGACCTGCGCCTCATCGAAGCGACCGGCGCGCGGCTCCACATCCCCATCATCAGCTGCGCTGAAAGCGTCGCCCTGATTGCTGATGCCAAAGCGCGCGGCCTGACGGTGACCTGCGGCACCACCCCGGCCTATTTCGCGCTCAACGAAATTGCCATCGGGGAATATGCCACCTTTGCCAAGCTACGGCCGCCCTTGCGTACCGAGGATGACCGCATGGCCATTACCAAAGCCATTGGGGACGGCGTCATCGATATTATCTGCAGCGGGCACCATCCTCTAACGGAAGAGGAAAAGCGCCTGCCCTATGACCAAGCCGAGGCTGGCATGGTGGGCCTGGAAACGCTGCTTGCGCTATCGCTCAATCTGGTTCGAGACGGCGTGCTCAGCCAATCTGCTTTGCTGGCCATGCTGACCCAAAAGCCTGCGGACATCCTCCAACTTTCCACCGGCCGGCTCAGCATCGGCGCCCCTGCTGATTTGGCCCTGCTCGACGTTAATGCCCCCTGGAAGGTCAGCAAAGAAAGCCTGGTCAGCGCGGCCAAAAACACGCCTTTCGATGGCCTGCCCGTGCAAGGCACAGCAACCCAGCCCTGGCTCGGGCGCTGGGCATGATTGCCGTCCTTCCGGACGCCGCCGCGCGTCGGCCACTTCTCGCCGCACTGCTCGGCTATCTTCTCGGCAGCATCCCTTTCGGCCTGGTCTTCGGCTATCTGTCCGGCCAAGGCGATATCCGCAAAATCGGCTCCGGCAATATTGGCGCCACCAACGCCCTGCGCACCGGCAAGAAATGGGTTGCTCTCCTCACCTTGATTGGGGATGCGGGCAAAGGCGCGGTCGCCGTCTGGCTGGCTCGCACCACTCTGGCGTCCAATGCAGCCATAGACCCTGGCCTCGCGGCAGGCATCGCAGCCTTTATCGGCCACCTCTACCCCATCTGGCTCGGCTTTAAAGGCGGCAAAGGGGTCGCCACCTTTATCGGCACGCTGCTGGCGATCACGTGGCCCATTGGGCTTGCAGCCTGCGGCGTATGGCTCCTCACCTTGGCCCTCTATCGCTATTCGTCCCTAGCCTCCCTCAACAGCGCCTTCATGTCGCCGATCCTTGCTGTCGGCATCGAAGAGACACGGCTAGGGCTTGCCATCGCGATTATGACTGTCCTCATCTTCCTCAAGCATAGCGCAAATATCAGCCGACTGCGGAAGGGGACCGAACCCAAAGTTGGCCGTAAACCCTAGGCCGGTTTTTGGGCCAAAAGTCACAAAAGTCACCCCTACCTTATCAAAGAGCGGCGAGCCGCAGGGCGACTCGAATGCTTTGATACTATTGCGAAAAGGCTGTGTAGGACAGCGCAGAGTGGCCAAATCCTGCGCCGCGCCGGGCTGCTAGCCGCCTCCAGACCGCGCTTTCATTTCACGCTGCCTCATGGGCATAGTGTCAATGAGGCCAAACACGTCTTCTTCAGTGACGATCCTGTTCCAGCGCTGTTTCACACCGCCATCAAGGCCTACCAGAATGACTTGCCAGCCTCCGCCGATTTTGGGCCGGATGTCAGCCCGGCTGCGCAAATCCACCATCACTATCTCAGCGGCTTTCTCCTCAGAGCCAGGCAGTGTGATGCGTCGGAACAACGTCGCACCCACGGTCGCATCGAGGTTTGCGTCTGCTTGGCGTGTTGTGTCATTAAGCACCAAAAGCCGACGATCTTCCGCTCCAGCGGATAGTGGGCTTAGTGCTCCAAACTGCTCTTCCAAAAGCTTCTTGACCGCCCCGCTCTCCATTCCTGGTGCACCGACAATGAGCAGGCGGTGCGAGCCTAGAAATCTCTCAATCGGCACCTGATTGGTTGTAAGTTCTTTCATGATGGCGCTTACGTCCACTCGGGTGCTATCGCCGCTGCGAAAGGCCAAAGCACTTGCAAGCCCCAGTCCAAGAAGCAAAATGGCGAGAAAGCCAACCATCAACGGCTTTGACATCATCTTCCCTTTCCAACGATATCATGGCAACGGCGTTTTGAATAAATACGACACGGGCGTCGGTCCAGTTTTGCCGCACCACAAAGAGCCAATATTTTAGCTTTCTCAATAACTCATATAGAGTGTAACGTGATAGGTAAGTGACCGCAGTGTGGGGGGATTTTGCGTAAGATGATGGTATGCACCAGAACCGTCTGGTTGGTTTTTGCCTTGTTGGTCGCTGGCTGCGCTGGTCGCCCCCCAGCACTTTTGACGCCGATAGCCGAAACTCCAGATGGTGCGGCACAAGTTGATGTTTTGGCAATCTCCACCAGGGCGCAGTCAGATCTAGAAGGTGAGATTTATAGCGGCGAGCGTGGCCAGGGCTTGTCAGCGCATGTGGTGAATGTCTCTATCCCGCCAAGCCATGAGCTAGGCGCAGTAGAGTGGCCGTCCTCAAAAAACCCCAAACCGGCAAAGGAATTCGCGGCAATTTCTGTCGTCCCAGCAGAACCAGACGAGGCCTGGGCTTGGTTTGATTCACAGGAGTCGGCCGGACGCCTTCTTATTTTCGTCCATGGCTATCGCGTCCGGTTCGCCGATGCGGTCTTTAGACTCTCTCAGATTGTCCATGATAGCGGCATCAAAGCGGCGCCGGTGCTCTTCACTTGGCCCTCACGGGGCGAACTCCTGTCTTATTTCTACGACCGCGAGAGCGCAAATTTCTCCCGTGATGCATTGGAGCTGGTAATTGCCGAAGCAGTAGCGCGCGACAGCGTGTCTGAAATCGTTATCCTAGCTCATTCGATGGGCAGTTGGCTCACCATGGAAGCGCTACGGCAAACCAGCATTCGAAACGGCGCGCTCAGCCCCAAGATACGCGACGTCATCCTTGCCTCGCCTGACCTTGACCTGGATGTTTTTGACCAGCAAATGACAGCAATAGGTGAGAAACGCCCGCATTTCTCCTTCATTGTCTCTTCTGATGACAGGGCGCTTGGAATTTCCAAGCTGCTGGCCGGCGGACGGCACCGTCTCGGCGCCATAAACCCGCTAGAAGAGCCGCACAAGTCCCGAATCGAAGAAGCAAAAGATATTACCGTCGTTGACTTATCGAACCTCGACAGCACTAGCGGCTCATCTCATTCACGGTTTGCTGAATCCAAAGACGCCGTAACCCTGATGGGTGCGACCTTGAACGACGCCAAACGCGAGACACAAACGCCGCCAAGCCTAATTAGCCAGCATGCCGGTTCGGTTATCATGAGCCTTGGCGCTGGCATTGCCCAGATTGGCAAGTAGTCGGTCGCGATGCTATGCATTGCTCCACTGCTAACGCCTTACTATGCTTGAATTTGCGCAGCGTCACGGGCATTTCCATATATGAGGATACGACCTAGTGTGGTGGAACAGCAATAGGACGCGTTTTACGTTTGGGGAAAAGCCAGATGATCAAGATATTTAAAGTCGTAGCCTTCGGGACAGTTTTTGTCGCTGCGCATGTGATAGGCGCTCAAGCCGCCGAGCCGGTGCGATATTGCCTTGCGGTTGGCGATGACACCTTTGGCACCACAGGCATGATTTTTTATTCCGATGGACGGTCCATGAAAGTGGACAGCCCTTATCAGGCTAATCCCAATTCACGCTTCACCCGCTGGGAAGAACCTGGCTACTTCGAAAAGTTCACAGCCTTTGCCGAGCCATATTTGGGCGACATGCCGGGAGAAGAAGACGCGGCCTGCACCGGTGAAACAAAAGACACTCTCACCATTTCCTATTCAGACGGCACGGTGACGCGCTGGGATTCGTCTTGCGATGGCAATCAAATTGCAAAGCTTCGTGAGGGTCTAGCCATGAAACTCCCCGCCTTTGCAGAAAGCCCGACCAAAGAGGAATACAATATTGCCCTGGCGGGGATTTATGACCCCTGTTCCAAGGATTGGTAACAGGGCAATTTGCAACCGCTACCGGCTGTGCTAGCGATACCTTATGGGGGCATCAAAGCACGCATTGGCTGTAATGAGGCTCGCCCGCACGCCGCGGGTGGGACCGGTGACGTTTCGCGGCCTCGTCAGCCGCTTTGGGTCTGCGGACGAAGCCTTGGAGGCCCTGCCGGACTTGGCGCAACGTGCGGGCGGCAAGCCGCCAAAGCCGCCGAGCATTGCCAGCATCACTGCAGAAATCGAAACGCTTGAGACTGCGGGATGCAGCCTGCTGACGCTGGGAGAAGCCAATTACCCCAAAGCACTCGCGGCCCTAGAGGACGCGCCGCCGGTTTTGACGGCACGCGGCGCACTCTCTTTGCTCTCAGAGCCAATGTTGGCGATGGTCGGCGCGCGCAACGCGTCCACCATTGGCCGGAAACTGGCCATGCAGCTTGCGCGGGACTTGGGAAAAAACGGTATGGTTATCGCCTCCGGCCTGGCGCGGGGCATCGACACGGCAGCGCATATGGGAAGTCTGCACACCGGCACGGTGGCCGTTCTGGCCGGCGGCATTAATCGCATCTATCCAAAGGAAAATGACGACCTCTATTGGCAAATTGCCGAGCAAGGCGTGATCCTGGCGGAAATGCCGTGGGACGCGCAGCCGACGGCGCAGCTCTTCCCACGGCGTAACCGGATAGTCAGCGGCCTATCGCTAGGCGTGATTGTCGTCGAAGCTGCCAAAAGGTCAGGCAGCCTTATCACCGCCAGACTGGCAGGAGAACAGGGCCGACAGGTCTTCGCCGTCCCTGGCAACCCACTCGACCCGCGCGCATCAGGCGCCAATCACCTTATTCGCGAAGGAGCCACGCTGGTGCGTTCTGCTGAAGATGTTTTAGAGGATATTGGCCCCATGACGACGTCTATCGAAGGTCCGGCACAAAGTTTCTCAAACACTCAGGTCACAGCTGAACCTGATGCCGCTTTGCGCCAAGCGGTGCTGGACACGCTCAGCACTGTGCCCATCCATATGGACGAGATTGCCCGCAGTCTCCAAGTCAGCGCGCCACTGTTAAATGCCGCTTTTGTGGAACTGGAATTGGCAGGCCGCCTGGAGCGACATGCAGGGGGACGCATCGCTCTCGCGGCGGGCTGAGCTCAGCAACGTCAATGTCTCTTGTGTGCGGCTTTGGCTTGCGTCAACGCTCTTGCGCTGCCACTAAAGCGGCTTATGTGCTGTGCGCTGAGCTACTGTTGAGCGCAAAAATATTGTCGTAGAGCCCCCGTTTTATGCAAGTTGTTATCGTTGAATCGCCTGCCAAGGCCAAGACAATCAACAAGTATTTGGGCAAAGACTTCAAAGTCTTAGCCAGTTATGGCCACGTCCGCGATTTACCGGCCAAAGACGGCTCGGTAGTGCCCGATGAAGACTTTTCCATGTCGTGGGCCGTGGACCGCGATAGCAGTAAGCGGCTTAATGAAATCGCCGCAGCCGTGAAAGATTCGGACGAACTCATTCTCGCCACCGACCCCGACCGGGAAGGCGAAGCCATCTCTTGGCACGTCCTGGAAGTGCTCAAAAAGAAGAAGGCGCTGAAGGACAAGCCGGTGAAACGGGTGGTCTTTAACGAGATTACAAAATCCGCGGTTCAAACGGCGATGGCCCAGCCGCGCGACCTCAATGATGAACTCATTGATGCTTATCTAGCGCGCCGGGCGCTGGACTATCTGGTGGGCTTCACGCTCTCGCCCGTATTGTGGCGCAAGCTGCCCAGTGCGCGGTCCGCTGGCCGGGTGCAATCTGTTGCGTTGCGGCTGATTGTTGATAGGGAAATGGAGATTGAGGCCTTCAAGCCGCAAGAATACTGGTCCATTCTTGCAAAGGCGAAGACAGAAACTGGCGAGCCCTTCGAGGCCAGGCTTACGCAGCTGCATGGCGAGAAAATCACTAAATTTTCCTTGACGAATGAAGCCAGTGCAACCGCTGCCAAGCAAGCCATTGAGGCTGCGGATTTCACACTGACCAGCTTGGAAGCCAAGCCCATTAAGCGCAATCCGGCGCCGCCCTTCACCACATCGACCTTGCAGCAAGAGGCCGCGCGCAAGCTCGGCTTTTCCGCGAGCCGCACAATGCAAGTGGCGCAAAAGCTCTATGAGGGTGTGGCCATCGGCGGCGAGACATCAGGGCTCATCACCTATATGCGCACCGATGGTGTGCAGATGGCACAGGAGGCCATTGGCGCCGCACGCGCTGCAATTGGCCAACGCTTTGGCGATCAGTTCCTGCCTGAAAAGCCGCGCCACTATGCGACCAAAGCGAAGAATGCTCAGGAAGCGCATGAAGCCATTCGCCCCACAAGCTTTGATCGACACCCCAAAGAGGTGGCCAGCTATCTCAACGATGACCAAAAGCGCCTCTATAAACTGATTTGGGACCGGGCCATTGCCAGCCAGATGGCAACCGCCATTTTGCTGCGGACCACAGCCGACTTCACCAGCACAGACGGCAAGCATGGCCTGCGGGCAACGGGCCAGGTCATTGATTTTCCCGGCTTTATGCAGCTCTACTTAGAAGGCAAGGACGACAGCGCCGAAGACGACGACGCGCGCCTTCCAGCCATGCAGGAAGGCATGCGCCCGCAGGTGGACGCGGTGGACGCAAACCAGCATTTCACCGAGCCGCCGCCACGCTTTTCCGAAGCATCCCTCGTTAAAAAGCTGGAAGAACTCGGCATTGGCCGGCCATCCACCTACGCCTCCACCCTGCAAACGCTGCGGGACCGGCAATATGTAGTGATGGACAAGAACCGCTTCTTTCCTGAGGACAAAGGTCGGCTTGTTACAGCGTTTCTAGAGAAGTTCTTCGAGCGTTATGTGGAGTATGGTTTCACTGCCGATCTTGAAGAACAGCTCGATAAAGTCTCCGCTGGCGAAGCTGATTGGAAGGAAGTGTTGCGCGCCTTTTGGCAAGACTTCAAGCCCAAGACCGAGGAAGTCCTTTCCCAGCGCACCACCACCATTCTGGATGCTCTCAACGAATATCTCGGGCCTTATCTGTTCCAAGCCGCAACCGAAGGCGGTGACCCGTGGCAATGCCCAGCCTGCACAGGCGGGCCGCTGACTCTCAAAATTGGGCGCTACGGCGCCTTTGTCGGCTGCTCCAACTACCCGGAGTGCAACTATACCCGCCAATTCAGCGGCGAGGACGATAAAGAAAAAGCCGCCCTGTCCAATGAACCGAAAGAACTCGGCCCAGACCCTGAAACGGGCGACATGATTACTCTGCGGTCCGGCCGCTTCGGCCCCTTCGTACAGCTTGGCGAACAAGGCGAAGACAAGAAGGTCAAGCCCAAGCGCTCCTCCATCCCCAAGGATATGGACCCGGCCACGCTCAGTCTGTCTGACGCCATCAACCTTCTCAGCCTGCCCCGCCTCGTCGGCACCCACCCAGAGACAAGTGAGGACATCACCGCTACCATCGGTCGCTATGGCCCCTATCTAGCGCACGCCGACAAGACCGCGAAGCTGGCTTCAACCGAAGATGTCTTAACCATTGGCCTCAACCGCGCCGTCGCCCTGCTCGCCGACAGCAAAAACAGCGGGCGCCCAACTGCAACGGTCCTCAAAGAGCTTGGCGACCACCCCGATGGCGGCACTATCCAGCTCCTGAAAGGCCGCTACGGCCCCTACATCAAGCATGGCAAAATCAATGCAAGCCTTGCGAAAACGGATGACCCAGACGCCCTGACAGTTGAGCGGGCCCTGGAGCTCATTGAAGCGAAAGCAGCCAAAGGTGGGAAGAAGAAAGCACCCGCCAAGCGCAAAACCGTAGCCAAGAAAAAGGCCTCTTAAGCATTATTTGATTAATGGACACACCCTTCCCCCTCGCAGAAGACATCATCGCTTACATCGAAAATGCCGACGGCAAAGTCACGCGCCGGGATTTGGCGAACGCTTTTGGCATCAAGGGGGATGACCGCGTCGCTCTAAAGACGCTGCTGCGGGAGATGGTGGCGCGGGGGATGATTGCCCGAGGCCCTGGCAAGGGCTACGAACTGGCCGGGCAAATGCCATCCGTTTCCATTGTGCGCGTGACTGGCGTCAGCGAAGGCGGCAGCGCCTTTGGGTTCGCAGAGGCCTGGCGCGGCGATGGCGATGGGCCGCGCGTTCGGCTGGAAGACTTTCAAAAATCAGGGCGCGGAAAGCGCTCTCGCCCCTCAAGCTTAGCGGCGGGCGACCGGGTCTTGGCCCGGCTACGACCAGCGGGTGATAAAGGCTATCGCGGCCAAATCATCAAGAAACTCGAGGCAACCCAGAGAGACTTCATAGGTGTCTTCCGCCGCGATGGTGCGGGCGGCTATGTGGAAACCGTCGAGAAAGGCCGCAGCGACTTCATCACCGTGGCCTCAGGCGACGACAAAGCCGCTGAAGACGGCGAGCTTGTGCGCGCACAGTATTTTGAAGGCCGTGGCCGCGGCCCGCGCAGCGCGAAAGTGGCAGAGCGTCTGGGCGATGTGCTTGGGCCCCGCAATGTGAGCCTGATTGCCATCTATCAACACGAAATCCCGAATGAATTCCCGGCTGATGCCATTCGGCTCGCTGAGACGGCAACGATGCCACCTCTGGGCGAGCGAGAAGACTTGCGCCACATTCCGCTTATCACCATCGACCCCGCCGATGCCCGCGACCATGACGATGCCATCTGGGCAGAGCCGCATCCAGATATAGACGGCGGCTTTCACGCCATCGTAGCCATTGCCGACGTCGCCGAATTCGTCCGGCCTGGCTCCGCGTTGGATAAGGAAGCGCGCAAACGCGGCAATAGCTGCTATTTCCCGGACCGCGTGGTGCCGATGCTGCCAGAAGCGCTGTCCAATGGCCTGTGCAGCCTAAAAGCGCAGGAAGACCGCGCCAGCCTGGCGGTCCATCTCAGCTTCGATGACAAAGGGCGCCTCAAAAACCATCGCTTTACGCGCGCGCTTATCCGCGTCGCCGCAAACATCAGCTATGAGGATGCGCAAAGCGGCTTTGATGGCGCACCCACGGAAGCAGCCGCGCCGCTCATGGAGCCAGCCCTTCGGCCCCTGCTTGACTGCTACACTGCCATCGCATCTGCGCGGGACAAACGCGGCCCCCTGGAACTGGATTTACCAGAAAAAAAAGTTGTGCTGGGCGCAGATGGCCAAGTCGAAGATGTGCGCCTGCGTGAGCGGTTGACAGCCCACCGGGTGGTCGAAGACATGATGATTGCCGCCAATGTTGCTGCAGCTGAAGCGCTGGAGAAGAAAGCCCAGCCGCTTATCTACCGCGTCCACGAAGAACCCTCCATGGACAAGATGGAAAACCTGCGCAGCTTTCTGGATGGCTTTGACTATAAGTTGGCGCGCGGCCAAGTCATCCGCCCACAGGTCTTCAACAGGGTACTCGACCTAGCGCGGGACCGAGAAGATATGATTGGCGTGTCGGAAATGGTGCTGCGCACCCAGATGCAGGCGCGCTATACGCCCGAAAACATGGGCCATTTCGGCCTCGCGCTGGGCCGTTATGCCCACTTCACCTCCCCTATCAGGCGCTATGCAGATTTGATTGTCCACCGCGCCCTTATCCAGGCTTATAAGCTCGGTGAGGGGGGCCTGGAGGAGTGGGAATTAGAGCGACTAGATGATACTGCCGAACACATCTCGATGACCGAACGCAGGGCAATGACAGCAGAGCGAGATTCGCTCGACCGCTATCTTGCCGCTTTTTTCGCCGACCATCACGGGCAACACTTTGATGCGCGCATCACAGGTGTCGCAAAGGCAGGCCTGTTCCTCAGAGTGGGTGATATGGGCGCGGATGCCTTTGCACCCGCCGCGCGTCTGTCAGATGAATACATGCTTTATGACGAAGACCGCCAAGCTCTGGTAGGCGAGCGCAGCGGCTGGGCCTATCGCTTGGGCGATGAAGTGCGGGTCAAAATTGAAGAGGCCGCGCCTGTATCAGGCGGTGTGCGCGTCAGCGTGGAGACACGGCCGAAGCATCGCTTCCTGGAGGCGCCCAAAAGAAGACGGCCGAGACAAAGCGAGGGGCGGCGCCAAGGACGACCAAAGAATGTTCGACTAGGGCGGCGCCGATAAGGGCGATTCGGCGGAAAAAGCTTTAAGCTTGAAATAATTGTCTGGGCTTTGCGGCTAATTCATGCATGATAACAGTATGTCAGGGTTGAGAGGGAACTCGGCTATGCGCATGCTCGCTAGACGCTTTTTGGTGGTTGCTGTGTTGGCGACAATCACAGTGGTGGCCGTTCGGCTTTCGGCGGAAACGGCAGACCCTGATATGGGCGCGCGCATCATCAATGCCGATGCTGAGCCGGGCAATTGGCTGTCCCATGGGCGGACCTATTCTGAGCAGCGCTTTTCCCCGCTCAGCCAAATCAATGCCGAGACCGTGAAAGACTTAAAGCTCGGCTGGCATTATGACTTCGAGACCAATCGGGGCATGGAAGCAACGCCGCTGGTGATTGATGGTGTGCTTTATACCACTGGCTCCTGGTCGCGCGTTTATGCTTTTGACGCCAAGTCAGGCGACCTGCTTTGGGAGTACGACCCGCAGGTACCGCCGGAGAAGGCCGTGCATGCCTGCTGCGATGTGGTGAACCGGGGTGTCGCCGCTTGGAATGGCAAGATTTATGTGGGCAGCCTTGATGGGCGGCTGATCGCCTTGGATGCAAGCACTGGGACTGAAGTCTGGTCTGTGGCAACGCTGGATGCGAGCGAGCCTTATACCATCACCGGGGCACCGCGTGTGGTAAAAGGCAAAGTGCTGATTGGCAATGGCGGCGGCGAGCTGGGCGTTCGCGGCTATGTGACCGCCTATGATGCTGAAACGGGTGCGCAGGCTTGGCGCTTTTATACCGTGCCCGGCAATCCCGCAGATGGGTTTGAAAGTGAAGCGCTCGCCAAGGCCGCTGAGACCTGGAAGGGCGAATGGTGGGCTGTAGGCGGCGGCGGCACGGTCTGGGATTCCATGGCCTATGACCCTGAGCTGGACCTTCTCTACATTGGCGTTGGCAATGGGAGCCCTTGGAACCAAGCCATCCGCTCGCCCGGCGGCGGGGATAATCTCTTTCTGTCCTCCATCGTGGCGGTCCGGCCAGACACGGGCGACTATGTGTGGCATTTCCAAACCACGCCAGGTGAAACTTGGGATTATACCGCCACCCAGCACATGATTTTGGCCGACATGGAGATTCAAGGCAAAACCCGCAAAGTCATCATGCAGGCCCCCAATAACGGGTGCTTCTACACGCTGGACCGGGAGACGGGCGCCTTCATATCCGGCAACAACTTCGTGCAAGTCAATTGGGCGACGGGCCTTGATGAAAATGGCCGCCCGATTGAAAACCCCGAAGCACGCTATGACAAGACGGGCAAACCGTTCTTTACCTTCCCCTCAGCGCTGGGCGGCCATAACTGGCACCCGATGGCCTATTCGCCCGACACCAACCTGGTTTACATCCCAGCGCAGGAAATCCCGTTTCTCTATGCGCCCGTCAAAGAGTTCAAAAAGAAAGAAGGCCGCTGGAACAACGGAGCTGACATGGCCCTGGCCGCCTTTCCAGACGCCGCGACGACCCGCAAACAGCTGAAAAGCATGACCAAGGGCCATTTGGCGGCATGGGACCCTGTTGCCCAAAAAGAAGTCTGGCGAGCGCAATATGCGGCGCCGAGCAATGGCGGCGTGCTTGCCACGGCAGGCGACTTGGTGTTCCAGGGTCTCGCCAATGGCCAAGTGCGCGCCTATCACAGCGCAACGGGCGAGCAGCTCTGGTCCTTCGAGGCGCAAACCGGCGTTATCGCAGCGCCGATCACCTATGCCGTTGATGGAGAACAGTATCTAGCCGTCATGGCGGGCTGGGGCGGCGCAGCGCCGCTTGCCCTGCCCAGCGCGCTACAAGATGAAAACGCCATGCCCAATGTGAGCCGATTATTGGTGTTTAAAGTTGGCGGCGACGATAGCCTTCCGCCGCTCGATTGGGAGCCCATTGCGTGGACCGAGCCGCCGGCGCAGTTCGCTGAGGCTGGCACAGTCGCCCAGGGCAAACAACGCTATTTCGAATATTGCAGCGTCTGCCATGGCGATGCGGCCATGTCTTCCGGCTTTCTGCCAGACCTAAGGCGCTCGGGTACCCTGTCCGACCCTGAATTTTGGCAAGATATCGTCCTCGGCGGCGTGCTCACAGACAATGGCATGGTGGCCTTTGACGCGTACATGACAGCGCAGGATGCAGAGGCCGTTCGGGCTTATATTGTCGACCGCGCACAGCTGGCTTACAAAGACATTCAAACAGGCTTAGCGCAATGATCTAGGCCACTCTCTGTTGAGGACTGGCCAGCCATGCATTTCGATTATTCCGACAAGACCAAAGACCTGATGGAGCGCCTTGAGCACTTCATGGATAAGCACATTTATCCCAATGAAGAGACATACGCGCAGCAAGTCGCCGAGGGGGACCGCTGGACGCCCATCCAAGTTATTGAGGACTTGAAGCCGCTGGCGCGTGACGCGGGGCTTTGGAATTTATTTCTGCCGAAGGACTATGAAACGGTCTCCCCTGGCCTCACCAATCTGGAATATGCGCCGCTGGCGGAGATTATGGGCCGGGTCATGTGGTCCAGCGAAGTCTTCAACTGCTCCGCGCCAGATACGGGCAATATGGAAGTGCTCGCCCGCTATGGCAGCCCGGAACAACAGGAGACCTGGCTGAAGCCCCTGCTGACCGGGGAGATTCGCTCCGCCTTTGCGATGACGGAGCCCGATGTGGCCTCATCCGATGCCACTAACATTGAAAGCTCCATCACGGCGGATGGCGATGACTACGTCATCAACGGCCGCAAATGGTGGACCTCCGGCCTAGGCGACCCGCGCTGCAAAATCCTCATCTTCATGGGCAAGACGGATCCGGCAGCGCCGAAGCACATCCAGCAAAGCCAAATCCTGGTGCCCGTCGACACGCCTGGCGTGGAGGTCAAGCGTCACTTGCCGGTGTTCGGCTATGATGATGCGCCCCATGGGCATATGGAAGTCACCTTCACAGACGTGCGGGTGCCAGCCGGCAACATGATCCTCGGCCCTGGCCGCGGCTTTGAAATCGCGCAAGGGCGCCTTGGCCCTGGCCGTATTCACCACTGCATGCGCTCCATCGGCGCGGCGGAGCGGGCACTTGAAAAAATGTGCAAACGCCTGAAAGCCCGCGTCGCCTTTGGTGGGCCGATTGCAGACCAAAGCATTTGGCATGAGCGCATTGCCCAGGCCCGCTGCGAAATCGAGCAGGCGCGTCTGCTGACCCTCAAGGCGGCCTATATGATGGACACGGTGGGCAACAAAGAAGCCCGGCGCGAGATTGCGATGATCAAGGTGGTTGCGCCCAATCTGTCGTGCAAAGTCATTGACTGGGCCATCCAAGCCCATGGCGGTGGCGGCGTGTCAGATGATTTTGGGCTCGCGGGCATGTATGCTGGTCAACGCACGCTGCGCCTGGCTGACGGTCCAGATGAAGTGCACCGCAATGCGATCGCGAAGATGGAGCTGCGCTCGTACAACTAAGCCGCCGTCCTGAACTCGATTCAGGACCTGTTTCAATTGCCTGAGACACTCACGGAAATAGATGCTGGATCCCCCGCCTTCGCGAGGGCAGGCAAGTCCAGCATGGCGGAGGGTGGTGATGTTACTCGCTTCTAAGCACCCACCTTGAGATCATGAAGAAAAGTGTAAGCATCCTCAGGTAACTCTTTGTATTGGCGTAACTCTTCTTCGCTGCAGCCCCTTAGCTCATGGGGGAAAACAAGCCATGCATCCGTCTTGTGGACATAATAGTCAGGGATGCGGTCCGTCTTATTCTTCTCAGGCTTATAATACACCGTCGCGACACGGATATCATCCGGCGTATTGCGGCGGCACTTGGTTTTCAGCTCATTGATGATGGCGTCAACGGAGCGGCCTGAGTCAAACACATCGTCTACAATCAGCAGCTGGTCTTCCGCGTTGATGGTGTCGATGAGATATTGCAGCCCCATCACCTTTACATTTTTATCGGGCGTTGTGCCGCCACCATAGGATGATGTGCGAATGGCAAAGTGGTTGGATTCAAACCCATAGAATTCGAAGACTTCTTGCACGGTGATGCCAACGGGCGTGCCGCCGCGCCAAACGCCGACCAAATAGGAGGGCCGATAGCCGGTCTTCAGAATATCAATGGAAAGCTTGAAGCTGTCGCGGAGCAGCTCGTCGGCGGAGATAAACAGTTTGTCCATGCCCCCGCCGAATTGCGTTATCGATTGGCGGAGTTGCGTTGACGCTCTTGTGCGTCTGGGCTGGAGCTGACACCGGGCAACTTGGGGGTATGCAGCGGCGCATCTTTGATGCCGAACGTCCAGTCTACAACCGTGAGGCCCAGAGAAGCCGCGCGTTCTTGGTCCTTCGGCGTTGGGTTGACCGCATAGCCGGCATCGGCCCAACTCAGCAGCGTGTAGTCTTCCGCATCGACGGCGAAAGCACGGATAAAGGGCGGGCGGCGGTCTCCATCAAAGAGGTTTTTGAGGCGCCGGAGCTTTTCCGCGCCCTCGCACAGCTGCGCATCATCATCCAAGGTTAGTTTGCCAGCATCGGTTTCAAAGGTCCGTGTGGAGATGATGTCAGCGCCGCCAAGACGTCCAGCGAAGCGGGCCACGCAGATATCGAAACAGGACGACATCAGGACGATGCGGTCCCCTGCTTTGCGTCGCTGCACCAGCGTGTCAACCGCGCCAGGACGCAGACCATCGCGGACCACCCGGTCAATAACATAGTCAATCAAATAGGAGCGTGCCTCGGCATCCAGCCGTGACAGCAACTTCAGGCCAGCGCGCATATTGGTTGGGATTGAGCAATCCTGGCCAGACAGGGATTGGCGCACACTGCCAACCATGCGCCCAAACATATAGCCAGGGGACTTTATAGGCGATTCGATGAGCACCTGACGCACGACATGGTCCCACAGGTTGCCGAGAACCAGCGCGTTATCAATGTTAAAGACGCTCACCGCCGGATAGTGGGCCATGTCCCTCACCTTGCCACAGACACTTTCACTATGATGGCCTAAGCGGCCCCTGTGATGCAACGCCTGTGCGCAAAAAACTCACAAGAAATGCATCTAGGCTTAGAGGTCTCCTATCGAACAAGGCTAGCGGTCGGTGAATAGCTAGACCGAACGGGCTGCCTTATCCTTTTCGTTGGAGCCTTTAATCATAGCGCGAATGGCATCCCACTGCTCATCGCCCAGCTTGCTGAGCTGGTAGAAGTTACCGCCGGTTGCATTGTAAGTCGCGCCGTCGATGGCGATGGTCTGGCCGTTGATATACTCCGCGCCAGGCCCCATCAGAAAGGTGGCCAAGTTTGACAGCTCATGCATCTCGCCCACACGGCCCATGGGAATGGCGTCCGTCATGCCGCCAGACCCGTCAGCTGATGTGCCTGGGCTCAGCCGCTCCCAAGCCCCCTTTGTGGGAAACGCGCCTGGGGCGATGGCATTAAAGCGCAGGCCATAGCGGCCCCACTCAGATGCTAGAGACTGCGTCATCACATTGATGCCGGCCTTCGACATGGCGGACGGGACGGTAAACGGGCTGCCATTCCAAACCCAGGTCGTCAGGATGGAGATGACTGAGCCAGTCTTCTTCTCGTCTATCCAACGCTTGCCGATATTGTGCGTCATATAGAACGTACCGCGGAAGACGATGTTGGCGATGGCGTCAAAGCCGCGGATGGAGAGGTCTTCCGTCCGGCTGATGAAGTTCCCTGCCGCGTTGTTGACGAGACCTGTGAGCGCGCCGCCATCGGCCCAAATCTCGCTCACCATATCATCGATGGCATCCGCTACACGAATGTCGCACACTTTCGGCGTGATTGTGCCGCCGTGTTTCTCCATGAGCTCCGCAGCCGTTTCTTCAACGACGTTGCCCCGGCGACCACAGATATAGACATGCGCGCCCAGCTTCAAAAACCCTTCGGTCATTTCCTTGCCAAGGCCAGTGCCGCCACCCGTGACCAAGATGCGGTGGCCGTCCAGAAGGCCGTCTTTAAACATGAGTTTGCTGGTATCCATCGCCGGAAGGCTCCTTGGTTCAAAGGTGTTTGCGTATGGGGACCATATGGCGTGATTGACGGCTTCGCACACAAGAGTTTTGATAGGGCTATAAAATTTGTCCGGACAAATTTGGTAATGACGTTTTCAATCGGCGTTCCTATATAAGCACTATGAAGGGTACGATTTTCGAAAAGCTGTGGCGCGACCACGAAGTCAAGCAGATGCCGGATGGCTCTAGCCTGATTTACATCGACCGCGTGTTCCTACATGAGCGGACCGGCGGCATCGCGCTCAAAAGCCTTGAGGAAGCAGGCCGAAAAGTGCGGCGGCCAGACAGCGTGTTCTGCACCATCGACCATATCGTCGATACATTTCCGGGCCGGGGCGATGCCACAAAAATGCCTGGCGGCACCGCGTTCATCACCACGACAAGGGAAATGGCAAACAAAGCCGGCATCAACTTCTTTGATATCGGCGACCCGCGGCAAGGCATTGTGCATGTTGTCTCGCCTGAGCAAGGCATCGCCCTGCCCGGCCTCACGCTCGTCTGCCCCGATAGCCACACATGCACTTTAGGCGGCCTGGGTGCTTTTGCCTGGGGTATCGGCTCAACCGATGGAGAGCATGCGCTCGCCACCTCAACCCTGCGCATCCAGCGGCCCAAATCCATGCAAGTCTGGCTCGATGGTCAGCTCAAACCGGGCGTCAGCGCGAAGGACATCATTTTAGCGCTCATTGGCCAGCACACGGCAGCCGGCGCCAGTGGCTACATGGTGGAATTTGCTGGGCCAGCGGCCAAAGCCTTACCGACAGAAGCGCGGCTGACGCTGTGCAACATGGGGGTCGAATTCTCAGCCTTCACGGGCCTTGTTGCGCCTGACGATACGATTTTTGACTATGTGGAAGGCCGCCCCTTCGCGCCCAAAGAGGCGGCCTTTGATGCAGCCGTGGCCTATTGGAGGACCCTGAAATCGGCGGACGATGCCGACTTTGACAATCGCATTGCGCTCGATGTGAGCACGCTTGCCCCGCAAGTCACCTGGGGCACCAGCCCCGCCCATAGCGGCGGCGTAGATGGCGTCGTGCCGGACCCGGCAAGCGCGGGCGATGCCTCGACCCGATCGTCGATGGAC
>CAKZYD010000417.1 GCA_937884085.1 uncultured Sphingomonadales bacterium
TGATATTCCCGGCAATATTGACCGCTGGCAGTCTGAAATTGCTGGGAGGGTGTCACCGTCCCATAATTGCCGGTGTTCGGATTATACCATTGTTGCTGTTGGTTGGTGAACACAGCCGCTTGCTGCGCCTGAGCGAGCTTCAGCCTATCCACATCATCCATGGAACGACCGATAGAGCCACCCACAAGACCACCCACGACCGTGCCCGTTGCAATCGCGGCTGCACCGCCGATGCCATCATTGTCGATTTTTGACCCAACCCAGCCGCCAAGCGCAGCGCCAAACAGGGTTCCAACGGTTTCTTTCTGTGCGCCTTGGTTGCAGCCCGCGAGAGCGAGGCTGGACGCTGCGACAAGAAAAACAGTCCGCGCCGATGCAAACAAAGACATGGGAGTTCTCCACTTTTATTTTTTACTGCGCATAGAGATAGAGACCAGCGCCTGAATAGGCACTGAACAGACCTGTCAGGAAACAGACGGATGCGCTTGCCGTTCGCTGCTAAAGCGTTTCCAGGCGAAGCGTGTGCGGTTTGCCGTGCGGAAACGCTGCAAAACAAAGACTTAAAGCGTCATCGTGAGTCTAAAAGAGGCGATGACACTCTAGAGATGCCCAGGGATGAACAGGCCCGCGCTGCTATTGCAGCGGCAAAAAAGCCCCGCGATGGCTTTCATTGAACATCAATGTCTGGCGCCCTTGACCGATGTTCAGGTTAACTTGGTTTACCTGCTGCTGAGACGTCTGCATGAGGATATCATTTCGGATTCGCAGGGCGTTTGGCGAAGCGCCGCGGACCGCTTCTTGGTAGACGATAATGTAATCCCCGTCGAATTCGGCGCCAATCACGCTGAGCTGTATCAGCTCTCCCATCTCATCCATCACCTCAAAGTTTTGCTGCACATGCAGGCCAATGACAGCCAATCGCCTGGTTTCAGAAAAGTCCGCATTAGCAGCCAGCATAAGCGCTTGATGGGCATGGAGGCGATGAATGACTTCCAAGGAGCCCGTTTCGGTATTCCACTCGACAGACGTGAGAGCAAAGGGTGCATCATGCGCCCACGATATGTTTGGCGCTAAGAGGAGCAAAAAGAGAAAAAAACGCGCCCTCACCGCTCCATCTTGCCAGCAGGCTGCAGCGGAACGGCATTGCCAGACCCGCCTTTGGGCGCATCCTTCTCTTCTGGTAACAGGTCTTTCAGCATGTCTTTCATCAAGTTGCGGGTCTCGTCCTGCGCCTTAAAGGCCTGAAGGCGCGAGGTTTTGATTTTGCGCGGATAGTGGTTGTTCTGCCGGTCTGCATCAGGGAGTTCGTGTTTCTCATCAACAGCTAGTGACATGATGGGGCGCTCGCTAATCATGAGCTTTGTAACGTGGTGCGCATTGCGGCGCCAGATCTCCGCTGGAATTTGCATCTCTTCAACCGCCCCATCGGCGTAGGTGATAGTGAGCGGTATGGGCATGACGAGGCCACCTAGATTGGCGAAATCAATGAAATAGATGAAGTTGTCGTCTTCGATGGCTTTGGCCAAGGCCTTCTTTTCCCAAACTTTAAGCCCGCGTTCATCGATGGGTGCATTTTCAAGCGTCCAATAAGTGTTGCGGTCTGCGTTGGAGACTGTGAAGGGATCATTTTCGTTATAGAAGTCGGCTAGAACCGGATACCGCTGCACATAGGTTTTGCGCCCTTCCTCGCGGTTGCGGCTCTGGATAACAGGCTCGGGTTCTTCAGCCGCCACCAGCTTGCGGTTTTCCGGGAAATCCTTTTCCGGGTCGTTGGTCGCGATTTTGTATTCGCGCACGTCGTTGATGGCGATATCCACATGGTCGGTTGAATAAAACCAACCGCGCCAAAACCAATCGAGGTCAACGCCTGACGCATCTTCCAGTGTCCGGAACAAGTCCGCCGGCGTGGGCCGTTTGAATTTCCAGCGCCGCGCATACTCGCGAAAGGAGAAGTCAAACAGCTCCCTGCCAAGCACCGTTTCACGCAGCAGCGTAAGGCCCGCCGCAGGCTTGGTGTATGCATTGGGGCCGAACTGCAGAACCGAGTCCGATTGGGTCATGATCGGCACTTGTTCAGCGCTGATCATATATTCCGTGATATAATCTAAGATATTGGTTTTACCGGCAAAGGCCGGGTAATTCTCTTCCCATTCTATCTCAGCCACATATTCCAAGAAGGTGTTTATCCCTTCATCCATCCAGGTCCATTGCCGTTCATCGGAATTGACGGTCATGGGAAAATAAATGTGGCCAATCTCGTGGATGATGACCCCAATGAGATTGTATTTTACGTTTCGCGCATAGGTCCGCTCATCCACCTTTTCAGCTTTGGTGGGGCGATAGCCGTTGAAGGTCATCATGGGATATTCCATCCCGCCCCGCTCCCAAGTGTTGACCGACTGCGCGGTTGGATAGGGGTATGGGAAGGAAAAGCGGGAGTAGACGTCCATGGTATGCGCCACGGCATGGCTGGAATATTTTGACCAAAGAGGTTCAGCTTCCCCAGGATAAAAGGACATCACGAGCACCGTTGGATTGGCAGCATCATCCTGCTGAAAGCCCATGGCGTCCCAAATGAATTTGCGCGAGGATGACCACGCAAAATCGCGCACGTTTTCTGCCTTAAAGCGCCAGGTTTTAGAGCCCTTGGCTTTGTCCTTTTGATTGGCGGCTGCCTCGTCTGGCGTGACGATGAAGCTTGGCTTATCCTTGTCGCGGGCGACGAGAAGACGAGCGCGCTGCTCAGCGGTCAGCACCTCTTTGGGGTTTTGCAAAACACCCGTGGCCGCCACGATATGGTCAGCTGGCGCTGTGATGGCCACCTCATAATCACCAAACTCCAAGGTGAACTCCCCGCGCCCCAAAAAGGCTTTGTGCAGCCAGCCGCCATAGTCAGTGTAGGCCGCCATGCGTGGGAACCACTGGGCCAAAAAATAGATGTAGGTGTCGTCCTCAAAGCGCTCATAGCCGCCGCGCCCACCCATGGCCGCTTCGTCGATAATGTTAAAGTCCCACGCGATTTCAAAGGCAGTTTTGGCGCCGGATTTCAGCGGTCCGGGCAAGTCGATCCGCATCATTGTGTCGACAATGGTGTATTTGAGCGACTGACCAGACGCTGTCTTAACGCTGGTAATCTCAAAACCATGGTCACGTCGATTAAAGGCCTGGTTTTTGCGGAGCGTATTATACGTCACCACATCCCCTGCACCGCCTTGGTCGCGCCGGGTTCCGGCCGTTGCAGCCGTCTCCGAGCGGCGAGCGAGCGAATCATTGCGAAATCGGTTTTGATCGAGCTGCACCCACAGGTAGCGCAGCGTGTCAGGGGAATTATTTTGATATTGGATGACTTCCTTAGCGCTGATGCGCTTGGCGTTTTCATCCAAAGTCACATCGATCTTGTAGTCAGCGCGCTGCTGCCAATACTGCGGGCCCGGGGCTCCTGAGGCGGTGCGATAGACATTCGGCGTTGGAATGGCTTGGCCGAGCTGCTCAAACGCCCGTGCGCCAGAACCAATTTCTGGTCCACTCTTTGGCCCATCCGCAGCAAAACTTGGGAAACACACAAACAGAGCCGCCAGACCGGCAGCAAAGCGAAACAAAGACATTTAAAATCCAATGCGCACAAGAACCCTTGGGTTGCAAACAGCACCAATGGCGGCCCTTTGTAAAGGGCTTAAGCGGCCCGCAGCGACACAACGGCCCGCAATCCCGGCAACGTGTCCCCTTCGGTGATATCAAGCCGCCCGCCATGGACGTCTAACAGATCCGTCACAATGCTCAGCCCAAGTCCAGTGCCGGGGACGTTTTCATCGAGACGCTTACCGCGGGTTTTCAAGATGGCTTGACGCTGTTCGGCGGGAATGCCGGGGCCATCGTCTTCAATCGCGATGGCGATCCCAGGGCCTTGCGC
>CAKZYD010000418.1 GCA_937884085.1 uncultured Sphingomonadales bacterium
TGGAGGCCGGATTCATGTGTTGGCGTAAAATATGATACCGGTTTAATGTACATGTATAACATATTATGGGGAGCTCCTTATCTTGACGGTCAGAATACTGTTGCTCAAGTCATGCGCGACTTCATTCATGTTGAATTCGTTTTCAAGATCAACGTCTACCGCATATTGACGCGTTCCTGTCGTGCGAAGCAGCAAAGTGGTCCCTTTCTGGGATAGGTCCAAATCATTTTCCGTTATTCCGGGTACTTCGGCGGTCAATACCCAATACTTTTTTTCTTCAATGACCTCATAGGGAACAGATCTGTGCTGACTCTGACGTGACGGGTTAGTTCGCTTGACCGGTTTGTAAGTATCCGCCTCTTCTGTGCCAGCTACACCACCCATACGTAGCGTCACCCCTGCCTGCGCGCGTATAGGCCCTCTTCCTGTATCAAACACTTCGTGACGTGTTACTTTGCCGCTATCGCCAGCCTCAATTCTTGTAACCATTTCACCAATTGCGTCAGTCAACGCACCAAACAGATCGCCAAGGCCTTGATCAATATCTCTCACTGTCCCTTTAGGTGAACCCTTCTTGTACCTACTCATATATGATCACCTTTACCATCTAACTGTCGCGCTAATTCAGATTCCAGGGCATCTACGCGTTCCAAAAGCTTTTCATTTTCTATCAACAGGTTGTCTGATTGAGCAGAAAGATGTGGATCGCGTTCCCACCAATTGATTCCCATTTCCTTCGCCTTATCAACTGTCGCTATCAGCAGGCGAAGTCGGACGGTCAACAGTTCAATTCCAACGAGTGAAATGGAGATATCACCAGCTATTACAACGCCTTTCTCCAAAATTCTCTCAAGCACATCTGCAAGACCATCACCCTGCGCGGGCCCCTGGATATCATAGGCCATTACGTGTCATTATCTTCGCGATGATACCGCTTCAGTCGCTCAAATTGCAGCAACTCCGATGCCGTTCCAATCCTCACTTGATAAGCCGCCAAAAGATCATTATCGCCAAGACGCGCGTAACTCTCTATTACATCGACCGTGATAGCCCAGGTGCCTTGATCTGCTGGTGTACATTGTACAATTGAGTCAACCTTATGACCGGTCATCGCTTCTACTGCAGACTTGGCAGCTGTTATTGCATCCAGCATGGTAAGTGCGGGTAGGTCTGTTTGTGCTGATTTAAACTGCACTTTGGATTCATGTTTCAAATTATATTCCTCGCAGTCGAATTATCTTTTTAGCAAGTCAATAAGTGCCTGCTTGCGTTGTTGGTTCCTCGTTAATTCATACCGATAGCTCTCTGCGCGATTTTTGGCTTGATCTATTCCCATTTGGAGTCGTGCTGCGTCGAATTCCAGGCGAACAAGGCTAATAGCAGCTTCCTTTGAGGTTTTTGCAGCAGCTCCGCTTGCCATACGTGGACGCCTGGCCATTTGGGTCTTCGGGCGTTTCATGTCTGACATTCCTCTGACTTACTCTCATTGAGATACATGGCAATTTGCTTCGTTGTTACTTCAACACCGCGCCCATTAAGAACGTCCGCTGCAATCTGCGCCAATAGAGCATCAGATAAAGATGCTGATCGAAGCCGCATAGCGGAGATCTGTGCGATCATGATTGCTGCCCGCATGGAGCAACGGTTCTTGGTTGAAGACATCTCCCGCACCAGCTTCACAATCCGCCTGCTCAGAACGATGTCGACGCCTGTTCTGGCTGCCACTACGCCACTCTCGGTTTCGAGAGAGTAACGCGGCAGAAGAAATGTCATCATACGATCGAGCAGTGCATCAGGCGGCTTATTGACGCCAGAATAGTCATCCGGATTAGATGTAAGGACGATGCGAAAATTGGGGTGGGCATGAATACTCTCCTCTACTGCCAGAGGGTCCGTGTTAACCAGTACACCTTCTTCTAAGACACTCAGCAACATGCCATTAGCCTGAGGACTTGCACGTGTGAATTCATCATAGACCAGCGTATGCCCATGAATCATGGCATCTGCTAAAACCGAATCCTGCCAATCATATCTTAATTTGGTCTCGCTACGCCGGACACGCTGCACGTACTTATCAACGACGGAACTGGTTGTCTGGCCAACTTGTCTACCCACGATATCCTCTACGCCTAGCCAGTCATTACCAGTCATAATGCGTACTTCGCTGCCCAACCTGCGAGCAACCTCGATTGCGTTCGCCGTCTTTCCATACCCGGCATTGCCTCTGAAATGAACAGCAACACCGGCACGCGCATAAAATAACGCGCGTCGTAGCAAGGCAGATACCTCTTCATTCTCGAAAAAGTGATTGCTCTTCCTTAATCCTAACCAAGGATTGTGCGGTAAGGAAGTATCCTGTAGCGACATAGTCGGTTCATATGGAACATGATGCTTCGTCACAGTCTTTTCTACCTATTATATCGCGCAAGATACCTTCATTACTCTTCACATATCTTGGTAAAGTAATGATTAATCGCTTAACTTCGAATATTCGAATGACGACAATCAGTATTAAAAGCATTCAATCTAAGTTGCTAAAGGCCTTGGTCATTTATGCAAGCATGTTTCGTTTGCTATGTGGCCACCTCATTGTGTATATTCGACCGTTAGTACAGAAGGTTGTGCTGAAGGTTCTAACAATCTGCATAAGTCCCTTTGAAGACATTTTTTGAATTCTTGTGCATCAGACTTCTTCGTTGAAGTCACGACATGAGCGATAATTCTTTGCTGTTCAAATGTGACTTTAGCTGACTGAACACCTTCGATGGAGCAAACAGCGTCGGACACATAGGTCGTCGATACATTGACGCCTGCGACTTGCACAACATCATCTATTCTACCTAGAACCCTAAATCGATCTTTCTCCGTCCATTCAAGCCGGTCCTGTACAGCGAGGGCGTTGTACTCGCTTTGTTTTTTGTAGATTTTTTCGTCTTTTTGTGACAAATGTCCCATCAATTCAAAGTCATCTGTGATGGATTTACGGTAACCAATACCGCCTGTTTCTGTTGATCCATACAACTCCATCAAGCTAGTCAACCCTTTCTCACGGACGATTGACCAAGTGTCTTGATCTGAAGGTGCTCCTGAAGTTAGTCCACGGACGCCGGGGTCGATGTCCAGTGATATTCCATTAAGTTGGGTCCAGGTTAGCGGAGTTGCTATGACCAAGTCATTACTCTGGGCAATTCGGGATAAACTAGTCGGCGACGTCCATCGCAGATCGACTACTTCTAAGTTCCTTGTCGACGGCATGAGACAGGAAAAGAGAAAGCCGTAGATGTGATGCGAAGGTACGAAGGAAATTATCCGACTCTCATTCTTTAGATCTATCGCACTGCATGCAATCAGGGCATCAATTTCTTCTTTTAGGTCAAAGAATGAATGTGTAATTCTCTTTGGTTTGCCAGTGGATCCAGACGTTTCGAACGTAAAACATGCTTCATCATGGAGCATTGCAAGATGATGGTTTATGAGATCTATCCAATCACCAATACGTCTACGAACAAGCAGATAATCGTCAACCCCAGATTTGGATAAATTAAAAAACTGTGTGACGCGCATCGCCAGGTCAATGCGCGATAAGCTATCGAAGCCCAGTACTTCTTCATCAACTCTTAAAGCATCAATTTCGTCACTTGATCTGGCGGCTATATGTAGATCACCGGCACATTCCTTCGGCATGGTCCCATGGCGAATTCTAAGCCTCTGCTGCGCCGCAACAAGACTAACAAGAATGCGTCGAATTTCATTTTTCGAGAGAATTGATGGCAATGTTACAATCCCTGAATTTACGCTCTATAGGCCCGTTAGTAACTTGGTACTACGCGCCACATTCGAGGTCGTATAGAAACTCTCCTATGAGGCTCTGATAGTGATTTCGTGCACCTTTTATATCTGCAAGCAGT
>CAKZYD010000419.1 GCA_937884085.1 uncultured Sphingomonadales bacterium
CATAGTCAGGATGCACAATCTGCAATTTTGAGCCGTAAGCTTCAATGAGGCCCGACACCCGGCGCTGCTCCCCTTCTGGCAATAGGCGCTCGAGATAATCGGCCCGGGCGGAGAAATAGACCAGAGTCGCTTCTGCGCCTGCCGCATCCCGGCAAAACACCCGCCAGGGCGCTTTTGACGATGGCGCTTTTTCGTGCATGCCAATCGTGACATCGACCGTCGAGACCCGGCCAACCAAATCCGGCGAGAACCCTGGCACCAAACGCCGGTCAATCGCACTGACCGGCAAATGCCAAAGCAAGTCCGCGACCCGGGTGATTTTCAGCCGCTTGAGCGCTTCCGCCAGATTGGGGCCGACGCCGCTTAATTGCTTCACATCCGCAAAGAGCGGGAAAAGGACGTCAGGTCGCATGGGAGATTGGGATAGCCCGTCTTGTCATCGAGCGAGATTAGCAATACATCACGCTCAGTTCAGCCAAAAATACGAGCCTCCCATGGAAGATGATACCCGTCTGCGTCGCCTGAAATTCCGCGCCAGCCACCGCGGCACCAAAGAAGCGGATATTATGCTCGGCGGCTATGTGGAAGCGCGCGCAGCCCAGCTGTCGGAGGATGACATCACATGGCTCGAAGCCCTGATGATGCAGCAAGATGTGGACATCATGGCTTGGATTTTGGGCAAGCAGACCCCGCCGGCGGCTTTTGACACGGCCATGATGCGTGACATGCAAAAGCTGGATTACATCCAAGATACCATGAAACTCGGCTGGTAGTTTTGGCGATACCCAAAGACCTGCTGGACCGGCTGTCTGGGCCAAACCGCCCCGAGACCGTGTCCAATGCGCTGCAAGGCGCAGATGTGCAGTTGCTCGCCCAATTGGCGCATCATCGCGGCGTTACACAAGCGCCGCAACTCCTCCACATCTCGCTTGATGACGCACGCATGCTCCAGATGGAAAGCCAACTGAGTTTTTTTGCGCCGGACATTGACGTCATCACCCTGCCGGCCTGGGATTGTCTGCCCTATGACCGGGTGTCGCCGAATGCCGACCTCTGCGCTGCCCGCATCAAGGCGCTTGCCAGTCTGTTTGACCCGCCCAGCGACACGCCCCGCCTCCTGCTGACCACGCTCAATGCCGCAAGCCAGCGCATCGTTTCCGCCGACTGGCTTAAAGCGTCCTCCATCACCGTCCGCCGCGGCGCGGAGCTGAGCATGGATGCCCTCACCCGCTTTCTCACCGAACGCGGCTATGCGCGCGCCACCAGCGTGAACGAACCCGGTGACTTCGCCATACGCGGCGGCCTGGCAGACTTTTGGCCATCTGGCCAAGACGCCCCTCTCCGTGCCGATTTCTTAGGCGATGAGGTGGATTCCTTGCGCGCGTTTGACCCCGTTAGCCAGCGCACAACGCATGCGGTCGATGTCGCCCACCTCGTTCCCGCCAGCGAGCTTGATTTCTCAGCCGATGCCATCCGCCGCTTTCGCAAGCGCTATGTGGAGCTGTTCGGCGCGGTGATCGATGATGACGTCATCTATGAAGCGGCCAGCGAAGGCCGCCGCGCGCCGGGCATCGACCACTGGATGCCGTTATTCCATGAGCGTATGGAAACGGTGTTTGATTGTATTGCCGAAGACGCAACAGTCACCATCGATGCCGCCATTGATGGCGCCGCAACCGAACGCTTCAGCGCTATCCAAGACTATTATGGCAGCCGCCAATCCGCCATGAGCGCGGAAAGCGCGCTGTCGAGCCCCTACAAGCCTTTGCCGCCCGAGTATCTCTACCTGTCAGAAAAGGACTGGGCTGAGAGCCTCAGTGATAGTGCCGCCGTCACCCTCACGCCCTTTGATGTAGCAGGACCCACCAATCTCTCCCTTGGCGCAAAGCCTGGACGCAACTTCGCACCCGAGCGCAAGGCAAGCGGCAATATCTACGACAGTGTTGCC
>CAKZYD010000420.1 GCA_937884085.1 uncultured Sphingomonadales bacterium
GGCGGGAAGCAGTTGTCTTGGTGCAGCGAAATGGTCAGTACGCTTGGGTCGTTATAGAAAATGGATTGGGGCCCGTTACCATGGTGCACGTCCCAATCGACGATGGCGACTTTTTCAAGGCCGCGCGCTTGGGCAGCTTTGGCCGTGAGCGGGCCATTGGCGAGGAAGCAAAAGCCGATGGCTTCACTGGCGGTTGCATGGTGCCCTGGCGGCCGGGCGAGGGCATAGCCATTGTCGATGGTGCCATCCAAGATGGCCTCTAAGAGGGCGATGCAGCCGCCTGCCGACAGCTTAGCAATATCATAACCGCCGCGGCCCATTTGCGTTGCAAGCGACGGCGAGCCACCCGCCTCATTGAGGGCAATGAGGCTATCTAGATGGGCACGCTCATGGACAGTGAGCATTTCGTCTTGCGTGATCTCCCGCGGCTCAATGTGGGTAAGGTTTTTGGCGTACCCCGTGGCGTCGAGCAGGTTTTTGCTGCGCCGCTTGGTGTCGGTATTTTCATTGTGCAGATGCGGCTCAACGCCAAGCGCGGGGTCGGGCAGTAGGATGCCAGCATAGCGGCCCGTGTCATGCCACATATAAAGCTCATGCCACATCAGACCGGTTTTGTTTGCCATCTTGTCCCTCCCCTCAATGTGGGCGCCTTAGGCGCCCATGTGATTGCTGCGGGCCACGTTGACCAGCTGGATTTGGCTATATTCGTTCAGGCCTTCCTGGTCTTGTTCGACGCCGACGCCTGATTGTTTTGCGCCTGCCATGGGCGCAACCGGCGAGATGGCCACATGCTGGTTCACCCAAACGGTGCCGCTTTCAATACGGCCAGCAATATCGATGGCTTTGTCTTCATCGGCAGACCAGACCGAGCCGCCAAGACCGTATGGGGAATTATTGGCGCGGTCGATGACGTCTTCGATATCGTCAAACTTGATGACGGGGAGGACAGGGCCGAATTGTTCTTGATCGACCAGCTCGTCCCCATCGGTGACATCACGCACGATGGTTGGGCGGATGAAATAGCCGGCCCGCTCCAGGATTTCCCCGCCAGCAACCACTTTGCCCTCGGCTTTGGCATGGTCCACAAAGGCTTTCACCTTTTCAAACTGCATGGCGTTTTGAATGGGGCCGATCTGCGTGCCTTGTTTAAGGCCGTCATCAACGATGGCCGCTTCAGCCAGTTTCGCCAGTGCTTCGCACATGGCTTCATAAATGCTTTCATGCACATAGGCGCGCTTGATCGCCATGCAGACTTGGCCATTGTTCATGAAGGCGCCGCCGAAGATGTTTTGCGCGGCCTTTTCCACATTCACATCATCAAGCACGATGGCCGGGTCATTGCCGCCCAGCTCAAGCGTTAAGCGCTTCAGG
Organism: uncultured Sphingomonadales bacterium; assembly: GCA_937884085.1. Lineage (GTDB taxonomy): Bacteria > Pseudomonadota > Alphaproteobacteria > Sphingomonadales > CAKZYD01 > CAKZYD01. The sequence goes on from CAKZYD010000420.1 coordinate 1,372, forward strand.
GTATCAGCGGAGCTTTGCATGATCTTCTTGCCGGTGCCGGTGGAGCCAGTGAAGCCGACCTTGGCCACATCGTGGTGACTGGTCAGATAAGGGCCCAGGTCATTCTGGTCTGTGATGATATTCACAACGCCCGCGGGGAAGATGTCCTTGATAATCTCGCCCATCTTCAGCGTTGCCACTGGCGTGGTGGGCGCTGGCTTTAACACGACGGTGTTGCCTGCAATCACCGCCGGTCCAAGCTTCCAGCAGGCAATCAAAATGGGGAAATTCCAGGCCGTGATCCCCGCGACCACGCCCAAGGGCTTCCGGCGCATTTCAACAAAACCGGTTTCATCATCTTGGATGACACGGTCCTGAAGAGACATGGTAGCATAGTGGCCGAGATAGCCTTGCGTCCACGCCAGCTCGCCTTGCGCATCGGCCAGCGGTTTGCCTTGCTCTTGCGTCAGAAGCCGGGCCAGATCATCAGCATGCTCGCCAATGGCCGCGGCCATGGCCTTAACAGCCGCTTGGCGCTCTTCAATGGGGGTCGCCGCCCAACCTGGGAACGCCGCTTTGGCAGCCTGGACCGCCTGCTCGGCCTGATTTTCAGAGGCGCGGGCGATGGTGGTGAAGGGCTTGCCTTGGGCAGGGTTCACCACATCCATGGTCATATCGCCATCCACTAGCGCGCCACCGATGAGCAATTTATAGTCAGACATAGGTTCCCCTCCGGTCCTTGTGTTTAGAAGTTGAGTGTTGCAGCCAGCCCCCAGGTGCGGCGCTCACCGAAGATATCGAGTTTGAAGCCAACACCTGGCAGGTTGTTGATGTAAGTAAGATAGGCTTCGTTAGTGATATTACGCACATACGCAATCACATTCCAGCGGCCGTCGATTTCACCGATACCAAGGCGGGCATTGGCAACAACATAGCTCGGTGCAGCATCGGCAGGCTGGTTGGTGATTTCCAAGAACCTGTCATCGGTCCAGCGAGCATCAGCGCTAGCAAGAAGCGCTAGGTTTTTCGATTGAATGGGATAAACATAATCAATGCGTCCGTTGAATTGCCATTCAGGCGCATTCACGGGGGTGTTGCCTTGCAAAGGCGTCTCAGGAGGAGCCGCAATCGTCGAAACAATCGCGCCACCAGAATCCGTGACCTCGCTATCCAGCCAAGCCAGTCCAAACGTAGCTGTCAGATACTCATTGGGTGCAGCACGCAGCTCGGCCTCAAAGCCCCACGTGGTAATCTCAGGAATATTGCGGGTAATTGGCACCAACGGCGACAACGGATCATCCACATTTACCTGTGCATCTTTAGTGCGGTTTCTAAAGACCGCGGCATTCAATTGCACTTTGTCTTCCAAGAAACGCGACTTAACACCAGCTTCAATCGCTAAGGTGCGTTCATCATCATATTGCACCGCTACACCGCCAAAAGGAACGGAGAAGCCACCTGTGCGGAAACCCGTCTGGGCGTTGACATAAAGAAGGTGTTCCGGTGTCGGCTCATAGCTAAGGCCGACTTTCCAGTTCACTGCTTCATCGGTGTATCGATTATCTGTAATGCCTGAAGCGGTAGGATTTGCAGCGCTTGTGTCATCATCAATTGTGTCAATCACGGCCAGTGTCGTCGCCGGGATATCGGCGCGCCCAGATACATCATTGAGCGCTGCACTTGTAAAACCGTCCACTTCCGTGACTTCGCGAGTGAAGCGCAGGCCAGCCGTCAAGGTCAATTGCTCCGTGAACATATAATCGGCGTTGCCAAAAAGTGCGTAGGAGCGAACAGTCTGATCGAAATTGCCCTGAAGGCGCGGCGGCAGCCCAGCGAGTGCAGGCGGCAGATTAAAAGGTGACGCGGAAAGATTTGCGCCATCAACCTGCTCGAGGTCATCTGACTGGAAAAAGCCGCCTACAATGAAGGCGAGCCGATCGTCCAGGACGGTTCCGTCAGCACGGAGCTCCTGAGTAAATTGATCGATTTCATTATAAAAATCAGTGTTTGTGGAAACGATCGGGGTCGAATCGGAATCTTCCCGATGGTCGCGCATATAATGCTCAAAGCCGGTGATAGAGGTGACTGTAATCTCGCCAATATCATGCTCTACCCGGAAATAGCCGCCATAGAACTCGTCATTCTTTCGGCCAGGAAAATCATTGTTCACTGTGAACAAATCAGCGGGCTCGGTCTCCAGCTCTGGCGAGCCGTTCAGGGCAGCAACACCATTGAATTTCGCGCATGTCTCCGGTGCAAAACTGACTTCTCCGGCCAAGACTTCGGGGCAAAACCCTGGGGCCGCCGCATTGAAGATACCCGGGCCCTTATAGAGCATCGTTTCAGTGTCATCGATGCCGCCGTGAAGCATGAGCCGAATGCGAGTGTCGCCCCCATCCCAAGCCAACTGGCCACGAAATTCCTGTAGGCGCGTCGCGCCCCATTCGTTATCGTCAAAGAGATTTAATTGCGGACCGCCCCAACCTCCGGAGCTGAAAAAGGAGAAGCGTCCGGTGAGATTTTCGGCCAGTTCGCCGGAGATAGCTCCCTGGACGTTGAAGCGCTCATGGCTATCAATCTCTCCGCGGACATAGCCCTCAAACTCTTCCGTGGGTGCTGCGGTATAATAATTAACCGCGCCGCCTGTTGTATTGCGGCCAAACACCGTACCCTGCGGCCCTTTCAGGACTTCAATGCGCCCAATGTCAAACACTGGCCGGGCGGCCTGCCAATTTTTGGAAATATAAACTTCATCGACATGGATCGCGACCGGCGAATTAAAATTCCCGGCAAATTCATTGAGGCCAATGCCACGGATAAAAAACGCCTGAATGAAGGTGCCATTGCCGTAAGATTCACCATTGGGCACCTGACCCGCAAGAGCGCCAATATCGTTCCCGAAAGTCAAAACGTCGTCACGGTCAAATGCGGAGACAGAAATCGCCAAGTCCTGAATGTTTTGGGCCCGCTTTTGGGCTTGCACGATAATCTCTTCCAATTGCGCCTGGGCGGGTTGGTTCAACCCTGCGAGGGCCGCAGCGGATAGTAAAACAGGACGCAATGCTTTAGACTTCAACATCATGGTTCCCCTTCATGAGTATCGGTGTGAAATTTATCGACCGTCCGGTCTGCTAACTGCGCCAAATTAGACCTAGAGACCAATATTGTGCAACCGTCCAATATTAGAAAGGGTGAAAGTTAGGACGATGCGCGGTATATCTGCAACAGTCTGGCGCCATGAGCAGAACTTTGTTTCGCGTTATCGCCAGGCATTTGCAAAATTGCCAAGCCGGTTGACTGAGAGCTGGGTCAGCGGCGCAAGGTGCTTTGGGTGAACGCACAGTGCTTTACACCCAACAAAACACGCATTGCAATTACTTTAAGCTTGAAGTAATTTTAAAAAATGACGATTAAAGATAGTTTTTTAAACCCACCGGCCACCTCGGTTTTCGGTATTTTCGCGCCAAGCGCCGCCCTTTATCCAGATAATGAAGCGCTTCACATTCCTGGTGCATGCCGGGTGCCTCCTGCAAATAATCCCCATAGCCGAACCTACCGTGATTTGGCTCAAAGTGTTGATGCGCTTGCCGACCACATTGCCGCCGCCGGATACGGTCCAGGCCATCGCATTGCAACAGCACTCGACAATTCTGCTGACTTTTTCGTCCATTTCCTGGCCTTTAATAAACTCGGTGTCTCGATTGTACCCCTGAATGCTGCCATGCCTCCAAAAGAGTTGGCTTATCTTATTGGCCATAGTGACAGCGCACTGGTCATGACAGCACCCCATCATGAAACGCATTTGTCCGCCGCAGCCTCTTATTTAGACCGCGATGTTCGGCTTGTTTGCGCTGGCGCAGAAATACCTGCCGCGCCCCGGATACTGCCGGGTGCGTGGCAACCCGGACTGTCAGCAGAGGCGGCCATTCTCTATACCAGCGGCACAACGGGAAAGCCGAAAGGCTGCATGCTAGCCAATGAGTATTTTGTGATGCTGGCTACGCACTATGTAGCTATGGGCGGCTATTGCGCACTTGAACCTGGGAAGGAGCGGCTCATTACGCCGCTGCCGGTCAATCATATGAACGCTATGGCCTGCTCCTTTCCTGCGATGATGATGACAGGCGGCTGCCTCATTCAGCTGGACCGTTTTTCACCATCGAGCTGGTGGGCCCATGTGCGCGACACACGCGCCACCTGCCTCCATTATCTGGGCGTCATGCCGGCCATGCTGCTGAACAAGCCCGAAGCGCCGGAGGATAATTTTTCGGAACAAATTAAATTTGGCTTTGGCGCGGGCGTCGACCCCAAACACCAACTCAACTTTGAAAAGCGCTTTGGCTTTCCTTTGATTGAGGCTTGGGCGATGACAGAAACCGGGGCAGGCGGCTGGATGAGCTGTGAGGCAGAACCACGCTATCCAGGCAGACGCTGTGTCGGTGTTCCGCGGGCCCACATGGATGTGAAGCTCGTCGCCGAAGACGGTAGCGCTGCCCCGGTCGGCACGCCCGGCGAACTCCTAGTCCGCACCAAAGGCGATAATCCGCGCCGCTATTTCTTCAGCGCCTATTATAAAGACGACGCTGCTACCGCCGAAGCCTGGGCCGATGGCTGGTTCCACACCGGAGATGTGGTGCAAGCCGATGCCGATGGCTTTTACTATTTTGTCGACCGCAACAAAAATATCGTACGCCGCTCCGGCGAGAATATCGCTGCGGTGGAAGTTGAAAGTATCTTTGCCGCTTACCCTTATATTGAAAACCTCGCCGTGGTGCCGGTCCCCGACGATATTCGCGGTGAAGAGGTCTGCGCCCTTCTGGTCTTGAAGGCGGGCACGGCGGGCGATGAAGCCAAGGCTCTGGCCATCCAAGCCGCCGTCTCAAGCGCCCTCGTCTATTTCAAAAGCCCCGGCTGGGTTGGCTTTGTAGACGCCCTGCCCCATACGGCGTCTAACAAGCTGGCGCGCGGCGAGGTGAAGAAACTGGCCCGAGCGCTCTTAGAAGACGGCGCGCTCCATGACCTGCGCAATAACAAGCGCGGCAGCCGGAAGGCGTCTTGAGGGCTGTGCCTTTGACAAACCCCCTCCCTAGCCCTCCCCCAGAGCGGGGGAGGGAATGCAACTTAGCCCCTCCCCCGCTCTGGGGGAGGGGTTGGGGAGGGGGTCACTGAGTGCCCGCAGACTACCAAGGGGTCGCCGTTACCTGCCCGGTGACCATCCCCTATGAGAAGCGCTCGGATAAATCCGCAGCCTGGTGGATTGGCCGGGCACTGCGTACTTTAATTGAAGCAGCGGGGGTCACAAAGGCTGATATTGATGGCTTTGCAGCCTCCTCCTTCACCTTGCACCCAGACACGTCCGTCGGGCTGATCGATCATTTCGGCCTTACCCCGCGCTTCCTGGAATGGATCCCTACGGGCGGGGCGAGCGGCATCATGGCCCTGCGCCGGTCCGCCCGCGCCATCCAAGCTGGCGATGCGGAGATCATCGCTTGCATCGCTGGCGACACCAATAATGCTGACAGTTTCAAAGGCATTTTGGAGAATTTCAGCTGCTTTTCCACGCAGGCCGTCCTGCCTTATGGCGGCCTTGGCCCCAATGGCGTCTTCGCCATGATCATGCGGCAATATATGGAGGCATTTGACGCCACCAGAGAAGATATCGGTCGCCTGGCCGTCATGCAGCGCGCCAATGGAGCGCAAAACCCCCTCGCGCTTCTGAAAAAAACCATCACTCTCGAAGACTATATGGCCGCCCGGCCTATCGCCGAACCCGTCCACCTGCTCGACTGCGTCATGCCCTGCGCGGGCGCAGATGGCTTTCTTGTGATGTCAGAAGACCGGGCACAATCCCTTGGCCTCGCTTATGTGACCATCGCGGGCAGCATAGAGCGCCACAATGCCTTTCCAGGCGCAGAGCAGCTCCTTCAAACGGGCCATGCAGTCGATGCGGGTAGCCTCTGGGAACAGGCTAGCGCTGGGCCAGACGACATGGACCTCCTGCAAACCTATGACGACTATCCCGTCATTTCCATGATGCAGATGGAAGCGCTGGGCTTTTGCGGTCTAGGCGAAGCAAAACACTATGTGGCTGAAACCGACATGACGCTCACCGGCGCCCTGCCCCACAACACCTCCGGCGGCCAACTGGCCATGGGCCAAGCAGGCGCAGCGGGCGGCTATCTAGGCCTCGTCGACGCCATCCGCCAGCTCACACGCGCGCCTCTTGGCCCACAAATCGAAGACGCCGAATACGCCTGCGTCGCAGGCTACGGCATGGTCAATTACACCCACGGCCTGTGCAGCGCAGCCGCCATCCTGAGGCGCCCATGAGCCTACGCCTGCAGGTTTGCGCCGAGTGCGGCGCTGTCCAATACCCCCACCGGGATGTCTGCGGCGCGTGCCTCTCTACGCAACTGGAGGACAAGGACGTGAGCGGGGCCGGCACCGTGCTCAGCTGGACGCGCGGGCATGTGAGTGTGTTTCCCGACGCTCAAACACCTATTTCCCTAGCCCGCGTCAAACTCGACGCAGGACCCATCGTTTTAGCACTGGCGAGCTCAGCCTTGATAACCGGCGAGGCTGTTCATGTTATGCGAGACGAAGACGGCCTGTTGCGCCGCAGCTAAGCCTTGCAATTAGTTTAAGCTTAAAGCACCATCTTTCCCAAAGAGAGGGAGGGCATGCATGTCGGCTTATGAGCGCTTAACACGGGGCAATGATTTTCTACTCGGCACCTTTGCCACCAACTGCTCTGGCGGCATGGCGGTTACTAAGGTGCCGGAGCGCTGGGATGCCAGCTGGGCGTCTAATCTCAAGCTTGCCAAGATGCTTGATGAGGCTGGCATCGATGTCATGGTGCCCATTGCCCGGTGGGTTGGCTATGGCGGGGAGAAGATTGATTTCCACGCAGGGGTCTTAGAGACAATGACCTGGGCCACGGGGCTGCTGGCCCATACGAATGACATCTGTGTCTTCGCCACCATTCATACCGCAGCGAACAACCCTGTCGTCGTCGCCAAGCAACTGGCCACGGTCGACCATATCTCCGGCGGTCGAGTGGGCCTCAATATCGTTGCGGGCTGGAACGAGCCAGAATACCGCGCGCTCGGCCTCACGCTGGCTGACGACCATGAGACGCGCTATGGCTATGCTCAGGAATGGTTCGACATCGTCCGCAAACTGTGGGCCTCGCCTGAGCGCTTTGATTGGGACGGCACCTATTTCCATCTCGACCAAGTCCATTCCGACCCCAAGCCGCTGGGCCATATCCCCATCGTCAATGCAGCCGGCTCCGGCCAAGGCCGGGAATTCGCCGTCAACAATGTGGATTTCCTCTTCACCCCCATCGTCGACCCAGAGCGCAGCAAAGAAGAAGTCAAAGAGCTGAAAGCCATGGGGGAAAAGGCGGGCCGAGACATCCGCTGTCTTACCTTCGCCACTATCGTCTGCCGAGAGACGGAAGCCGAAGCCAGAGAGTATCTGGAATACTACGCACAGGAGAATGCCGACTGGCTCGCCGTCGACAACTTGGTCAACTTACAATTCGCCCATGCCCAATCCTTCCCCCACGACCTGCTGAAACTCATGAAGGACCGCTTCGCTGCCGGCCATGGCGGCTTCCCGCTGGTCGGCACGCCAGAGCAAGTGGCTGAGGGCTTTAAGATGTTCCACGACATGGGCTTCTCAGGTTCCCTCTTCGCCTGCGTCGACTATGCAGAAGAGTTTCCCTTCATCCGCGATAATGTGCTCCCCATCCTGAAAGACATGGGCCTGCGCACATAGGCTGCGCACGCCAAAGGTCACAAAAGTCACACCTACCTTATCAAAGAGCGGGCGGCCTTCTAACGCGAAAGCCAGGCCTAAACTCTACCGTGCTGAGATGGCTGTAGGACAGGGTTTTTTTATCAAGCCTTATAGCCGCAAAGCGCGTTGGGATGACCAAGCCTATATCCCGTAGATGCGCCAGCGGAGTGCCAGGGAAAGTCCTACCCAAGCGGGCAACGCAGACTGTCCACAGCCTCTTCAGGCACGTGATCGTCAGTCCTCAATAAAAAATATGACTATAATACAATCTATTAGTACATAATACTGTTGCAAATAAGACGCACTATGATCTAATTCCAGCCCTTAAATGCGAATAGCTTTGCGAGTCATTCGCATTCTTGTCTATTACGGCGTCTGTCCAATCATTGACTTAAATGCAATCAAATTTGCGGGGGTTTCGGTCAACTATGTCACACACGTCTAGTCTCCTGACGCGCGCTGCCATCTCCATCATGGCCATTCAATTATCGGCAAGCGCGCAGGCGCAAGACGCGCCATCCAACACCGAAGAAATTTTCGTTTCCGCCCTGCGCACACAGACACCCGCCTCTTCTATTCCAGCGATGATTACACTTGTTGAGCGCCAAGATGTTTTGGACCAGCTGACCATTGCCCAAGACATTCAGTCCTTACTTGGAAACCTGGCGCCCGGATTTGCACCTAGCCGGCAAAAGCTGTCCGGCTTCGGCGAAAGCTTTCGCGGCCGCAGCCCACTTTAGTTGATTGATGGCGTGCCGCAATCAAACCCCCTGCGGGATGGCTCCCGCGACGGCTATACGATTGACCTTAACGCCATTGAGCGCATTGAAGTCATCAACGGCGCCAACGCTATCCAAGGCCTTGGCGCCACAGGCGGTATCGTCAACTATGTGACGCGGCGAGCCGACCCCAACGGTGACCTGAGTTTCGGCTTTGACACCTCCATTACCGCCTCTGACGGCTTCAATGATGATGGCTTTGAATATCGCTTTGGCGGGCACATCGGCAAAGACTTCGGCAAATTCGATATATTCGGGTCAGCGAGTTATCAAAAAAGAGGCCTCTATTTTGATGGCGATGGGCGGTCCATTGGCATTGATGGCGTGCAAGGCGATCTGGCCGATTCCGACCAACGCAATTTCTTTGTCAAAATCGGCTTTGAGCCGGATGAAAATCAGCGCCTGCAGCTCATGGTCAACGATTTCCGTTTGGCTGGTGATGGCGACTTCTCATCGACACCCGGCGATATCGAGAACAACATTTCAGCGACAGCCTCAGACGTGGATTTGATGGGCGTCCCACCATTGAATGATGTCACGACCATAACAGCCTCCTACCGGCATGATGCGTTTCTAGGAGGCCGCCTGGACACGCAGCTTTATTACCAAGACTTTGAAGCGGTGTTTGGCGGCGGCGTGTTCGGCGTGTTTCAGGATCCGGCGATTGCCCCAGTGGGCACTTTATTTGAACAGTCTTCAAACCAATCTGAGAAAATCGGGTTTCGCCTTTCACAAACATATGACGATATCGCAGGCAGCGGTGTTATGGTGATAGCTGGGGTCGATGGTTTACGCGATGAAACCCAACAAGCCCTTGTTCAAACAGGCCGCAACTGGGTTCCAACGACGCAATACCGGAATATTGCACCTTTTGTCCAAGTCACCGCGCCGGTGCTGGATGGCCTGACCTTGGCCGGGGGTATGCGTTGGGAAATCTCGAAACTTGAAGTGGACGACTTCAACAGCATCGCTGGCAACCGCGGCGACATCGACTTTGCGGAAACACCGGTGAGCGGCGGGTCACCTAGCTTCGATGATTTGTTATTCAATGCCTCTGCAATTTACGAACCCCTGGATGGCTTGTCCGTCTATGTGAGCTTTGCAGAAGCCTATACAATTGGTGATGTTGGGCGTGTTTTGCGCGGCATCAATGTGTTTGGTGTGGATGTTGATGACCTCATCAGCCTCAATCCGATCATCGCCGACAACTTGGAGTTTGGCGTAGGATACGACAACGACTGGCTGTCCATACAGCTGGCGTATTACATCTCGACCTCAGATGAAGGCGCCCGGCTCGTGCCGGATGCGGACGGTATTTTCAGCGTCGCCCGCGAAAAAATACGCATCACTGGCTTTGAGGCCACGGTGAATGCTGCGGTGACAGATGAAATTGCCTTGGGCGGCAATCTATCCCTGCCAAATGGCCGTGTGGATACCGACGATGATGGCACGCTCGACGCGGATTTAGATGGTAATAACATTGGGCCAAACCGCCTCAATTTGTTTGCCACCTATCAAAATGGTCCTTGGAGCGCCCGGCTACAGTCTGCCACGCAATTCAGCCGAGACTTCTCCGACGCCGTTGGCGAGGTAACGCGTGATTTCGATGGCTATACCGTGGTCGACCTGGTGGTCAGCCACAGCTTCGACATTGGAACACTGTCCATCGCGAGCCAGAACTTACTGGATAAGACCTATGTGACCTACTTTAGTCAGGTCACGCCCTTTCAATCGGGCGCAAGCTTTTTCACTGGCCGGGGCCGCACCTTTACGCTGCGCTGGATAAGCGATTTTTAACCATCCCCAGACGCGCCCGCAAACGCCGGGAAGCATGATGGCGAGGGGAGCCTCCTCGCCAATCCTCTACCGGGCCCGGGCAATTAAAAACACAGCGGGGCTTTTGCCCGGTTGCCAATCGTCTAGGATTTCAAAGCCTGCGTCCGTTACCTGCTTGCGCAGCCATTCGGCTTTGAAAGTCCGCACCAGCGGGAAAACCAGTATAAGCCGTCCTAGGGCGATGAACAGGCGAAAGCCGCTCCATTTGTCGCCAAGGCAGACCGTCGAGCTGATGAAGAGGCCGCCTGGCTTGAGAAGGCCTCGCGCCTTTACAATGGCGGCAGCTGGGTCCTTTAGAAGATGCAGGTGGCTAAGCGCAAGAACTGCATCATAGCGTCCTTCTGGCGCGTCAAAGTCGGCGGTGTCGGCCCGTTCGAATGTGATGTTGTCCACCCCTGCATTCGCAACCTGGCCCGCGGCGATATCCAGCATGTTTTGCGAGATATCGAGCGCGTGAACGTGGCTGACATGAGGCGCGTGGCGGATGGCCGTGCCCCCGGTGCCGCAGCCAAACTCCAAGATGTCCATGTCTTGCGTTAGATACTGCTGCGTACGGCGCAGTTTTTCCTCATAGATATCCGGCTTGGAAATCGGCGACTTGAAATAGCGCGGCGCGATACGGTCCCAAAAGCGGTGGTCGTGAGTCATGGTCATGTCCATAGTCTATACTCCTGTGCTGGGTTTGACATTGAGATTTGGCTGGAGCGGTTTGCGCGCGGCGGCGAAGAGCGTCAGTTGGCGAAAGGCGCGCGGCCCGACTGGCGGCAACGGCATGACCCGCGTGAAACCTGAAAACGACAACAGCTGGCAGAGGCTGAGCGGGGTGAAGGCCCGCATATGCCACATGAGCCTTAGGGGTAGGCTGAGCAGGCTGCGCCGGGTTACCGCTACAATAAGCGTGCCGCCCGGGCGCAATACCCGCAGCATTTCGGCCAAGCTTCGATGCCAATCGGAGTGATGCTCCAACATATGCGCCTGTATGACGACATCGAACTGGCAGGACGGAAACGGCAGGCGACGGCTGTCCGCTTGCACTGTGGCGACCGGGATATCCAAAGCAGCAAAGCGCTGCGCTGCAGCCTCCAACAGGCCAGGCGAGACATCCGTTGCTGTGCACGCAAGCGGTGCGTCATAGCCCTGCGCCAAGGCGGCTGTAAAATGGCCCGCCCCAACACCGCAGTCGAGTGCCTGAAGCGGTCGCCCAGCTTCGCCTGCTGACAGGTGCGGCGCAAGGACCGACATAACCGCCTGATACCCAAGCGGAACGCCCTGGCGCTGCACCGCTGGATGCCACCGCAGAGGCTTGCCCGCGTCCACAGGCGCGCCAAGGGCCCCGACCTCCCGCGACACGGCAATGTGCCAGCGGCCTATCCAGGTTGATACAAGCGGGAGTGTTCCCGTAGTCATCTTATCCCCCTCCAGGTAAAAACGCCTTGCGCCGTCAAACGGCTAAGGCGAACGCGCCCCTCTTACCCATACGCAAACCCATTAGACATTGCCGAAATTCTGGTATCTGCTATACGCAAATCAATGAACTGGGCCGCGATATCCTTTGATTGGAACCAAGTGCGGGCGTTTCTAGCGACGGCGGAAGAAGGCTCCTTGTCGGCGGCTGCGCGGGCGCTGAAGCAGACCCAGCCTACGCTGAGCCGGCAGGTCACGGCGCTAGAAGATGCCTTGGGCGTTACACTTTTTGAGCGCGGGACCCGCGTGATGCGGCTGACGGATGCGGGGCATGATTTGCTGGACCATGTGCGCGTCATGGGCGAAGCGGCCACCAAGGTCTCGCTCGCCGCCTCCGGGCAGTCGCAATCCATTACGGGGCGGGTGACCGTCACGGCCACCACCATGATGGCCGTACATCATTTAGCGCCCGCCTTGACCCGCATCCGGCAAGAGGCGCCTGACCTGCAGCTGGATATCCTGCCCTCCAATGATGTGCAGGACCTCACCCAACGCGAGGCCGATATTGCCATCCGCCATGGGCAGCCCAGTCAGCCAGACCTGATTGCCAAGCAGATCGGCACCATCCACGCGCATCTCTATGCCGCCAAAACCCATCTAGACGCCATGGGCAGACCTAAAGACCTGGCCGATTTGGCGCGCTTTGATTTCATCGGTTTTGAAGACCGCGATACGATGATGCCCTATCTGGACGCGCTGGGCCTGCCCTTCACGCGCGCCTCCATGGCTATCGTGACCACCAGCGGCCCTGCGCTTCTCAGCTATCTCGCCGCGGGCCTTGGCATTTCCATCCAAACAGAGGATATTGAGACCTTGTTCCCAGACGTTTTCGAACGGGCCTTGCCTGAGATGGCGCCGATGGATATTCCCATCTGGCTGGCGACCCACCGCGAACTCAAAACCGCGCCGCGCATCCGCTTGGTCTATGACATCTTGGCTGATGAGATTGGCCAGCGCGCCAAGACCTTCGCCAAGCCAGAGCGGTATAGAAACGTATAGAAAGGCGACTATGGAAGCGTTGTTGGCTTTGCTTGGCCTCCTGTTTTTGGCCGTGCCGGTTCTTGTCGTCGTGCTGCTGGTGCAAGTGGAGGGGCTGAAGCGGCGGGTTTACGCTCTGGAACAAGGGGGGCCGAAGCCGGCGCCGCGACAACAACCGCCTGCGCCAACGCTAGATGCACCCTCAGCCAGCCGAGCGGCACCTGGCCCAGCACCAACGACGCCACCCCCTTCACCCACGCCTGTACCAGCGCCAGCCCCCGTAGCAGCGCAAACCTTGCCGCCGCGGGAGCCGAGCGCGACGTCTGTGCTGATCGATCGGCTTGTTGCGTGGCTTAAGGAGAATTGGTTTTACGCCGTGTCCGGGCTGTCACTGGCGCTAGCAGGCATTTTTTTGGTGCAATATGGCGTCGAGCGCGGCCTCCTCCCACCGCCGCTGCGTATCCTGGCCGCGTTGCTGCTGGGCGCGGCGTTGGTCGCCGGCGGGGAATATGTGCTGCGCCGCTTTGGCGATGGAGAGATGAGCAGCACGGCTTATCTGCCGTCGGTGTTTTCCGGCGCGGGCATGGTCACCCTGTTAGGCGCCATTTTTGCGGCGCGCGGGCTCTATGATCTCATTAACCCGGCGGTTGCCTTTGCCGGGCTGTCCTTTGTGGGTACCGCGGCCATTGCACTGGGTTGGCGTTATGGGCCGCTCTTGTCCGCCATTGGCGTGACGGGGTCGATCGCTGCGCCTTTCCTTGTCGGCGGGTCATCGTCCAACCCGTCCTGGCTATTTGGCTATTTTCTCATCATCGCCTGCGCGGGCCTTACCATTGACGCCTTGCAGCGCTGGGCTTGGATTTCGGTCTTGTCGCTGGTGCTGGCCTTTGGCGCCAGCGCCCTCGTCGCGCTCGGCGCCGGGCCCATCACGTATGTGCCGCTACAGGTCGCCGTGATCGTCTTGGCAGGCGCCGGTATTGCCATCCCTAGGCTGGAAGTCATGCCGCGTCATGATGGTCCGACCTTCTTCATCACGCTGTTTACCAATGATGGGGAGGATAAATCCGCCTTTCCCACCTATGTGGCCGCCTTCCCACTCTTGGCCGCCTGCGCCGTCATCTTGCTCACCGTATGGGCCGATGCGGACCCACAGACATTCCGGACCGCAGTCGCTATCACCTCAGCAAGCGCCATGGGGCTGATGGTCTGGACGCGGCGCGCGCCTGCGTTGACCGTTTTGCCCGCCCTGCCATGGCTCGCCCTGGTGCTGCTTGTGCCGCTGGGTGTGGAAGTTTGGCAGGCCGATGCCGCCGCTTGGAGCGCGCCCGATGGCACGATGCCGCTCAGCCCGTCCGTCCTCGTGGGGCTCGGCATTGCCATCTCGCTGGTGGCGGCCTGGCGGTCCTTCATCGACCATCAAGGGCGGTATATCTTCGCCGGCTTTGCTGGGCTGGCCGCCCCCGCGCTGGCCATTGCCATGGACGTGTTCTGGCATCCCGGGGACATCTTCGTCAGCTATGGCTGGGCGCTCCATGCTTTGATCATCGCCATTATCATGATGGGCCTTGCTGAGCGCTTCCACAAAGCCGATGGCTATGAGGACCGGCTGCGGGTCTCCTTCGCCGTCCTCTCGGGGCTAGCCTCCATCGCCTTCGCCATGGTGATCCTGTTTAGCCAGGCTGCACTGACCGCCGCCCTGTCCGTCACCATCGTCACGGCAGCGGCGCTAGACCGGCGCTTCACCTTGCCGCCCATGGCGGTCTATGTGGCCATTGGTGTGGTCGTCATCATGAGCCGACTGGTGGTCGATCCGGGCCTCGATTGGGCCCGCCAAGCCCCCCTATGGGAAATGCTGCTATCCCATGGCGGCGCCCTCATCGCCTTCGCGGCCAGCTGGGTCTTGCTCCTAGGCAAAGGCCGGCAGGCGGCGCAAATCATGCTGGACAGCGCGGCCTTTGCCTCTGGCGGCATCCTCCTTTCCCTGTTGCTCTATCGCGCCATTAAAGCGGTGGCCGGGATCGGCGCGGTAGACAGCCACTGGTCGCTGGGCCTGGGCGCCACCATCTGGCTCGCGCTGAGCATCGCGCAGCTACGCCGACAACAGATTGGTGGCAAGCTGAATACAATCCGCGCCGGCCTGGCCATCGTGTTCATAGGGCTGAGCGGGCTTGCTTTGCTCGGCGCGCTTACCGTCAGCAACCCATTGTTCAACACGCGCGAAATCGTGCTGGGCCCAATCCTCCTGACCAGCCTCATCGCTGCCTATCTGCTGCCCGCCGCCCTTTGCGGCCTGGCCGCCCGCTTCCTCACGCAGCAGGAGGCCGGCATTCGCCGAGCATTCGCGATAGCCAGCGCGGCGCTCACCACACTCTGGTTCGGCCTCACCATTCGCCATTTTTGGCGCGGCGGCAGTGACTTCGCCCTGCCCGGCATTGGCCAAGGCGAGCTTTACACCTACACCCTCACCTTGCTGGCGGTGGGCGCCGCCCTCTTCTATCGCGCCATCGCCAAAGCAGACGCCCTGCTGCGCAAAGCCGGCCTTGTGATCATCGGCATCGCCATCGCCAAAGTGTTCTTGATCGACATCTCCGGCCTGGACGGCCTGACCCGCGTCTTTTCCCTTCTCATCCTAGGGCTGGCGCTAGCGGCCCTCGCCTGGCTCAACCGCTGGGCGGCCAGGCAGGCCACCACTACGCCATAGTGTGTCATTGCTTTGACAGAGCAGCCTGCTTAAAAGGCGTCGCGGTGCCGCCGAAGGAGGGCCTGACATGACAACATTCCAAACCGAAGTCCCCGTCCGGTTCGGCCATTGCGACCCGGCCGGTATCGTCTTCTATCCGCGCTATTTCGACATGATAAACGCCGTGGTGGAGGATTGGTTTGAAGACGGCATTGGAACCTCCTTCCCAGGCCTCATGTACCACCAAGGCCTTACGACACCGACCGTCCACTTCAACGTCGATTTCTCTGCCGAAAGCCGCTTTGGCGACCGGCTTACCTTCCGCCTTAATGTGAAAAAAATCGGCAAGACGTCGATAGAGACTTATATCGAAGCCTCCTGCCAAGGCACCATCCGCATGAAGGTGGAACAGGTGTTGGTGTTCATTGATATTAAGACCCGTAAGCCCACGAAAATTCCCGATGATTTGGTGAAGCGGATTGAGCGGTATCTGCTGGAGAGTGATGCTTAATCTGATTTGGAATTAGCGGTAAGCTATCCGAGAGTACCGCCAAGCTACACTCAGTTCACATTGCCTAAGATTTCTACCCAGGGTTTAATCTTTTGTTATCCGCGCATGCGGTATCGTCTACCGAAATCGACACTGCGGGGCGGATATGCTTGGCCGAATGCTGGGAAATCTAGCCAAATCGGTACTATATGCGTCGCTTCCAGTTTTAGTGCCAAGCGCCATCTATCTCGCGCTGTACGGGCCTGAGTATTTCATTCTTCAAAAATACTTAATCAAATTTTTTCTGGAATTCCTAAGGATCGAATATGGGTAGTCTGCTTAAAGGCGTGGTACTCTTTTTCATTGTAGGGGTAGCTCTCAACTTCGCAGGATTTGGCTTCCTTAGTGCAACATCCAGTCGGATGGAAGCCGACCGTCAGAACTTCCGGACCCAATTGGCAGCCTTTCAGCAACTGCGCCGCAGCGGCGGAGGCCAACAAGAGCAGACGCGCCGAGCAAATAGAGACAGTGTCCGTTCTTTGGCTAGACTTTATATTCAGAAGCCCTGCGATAAAAGCGTTGCCGCGCGTTATCAAAACGCGTTCGTACGATTTGCCAATATGAGGGCTGAGTATGATCTGCCCGGGCGCGTCGACGCTACCAAAAGCAGAGATCCGGAATTGGTCATCCACGAAGGCGTGACGCTACACATTGGCGAAATGATGGATGGGGAACTGACAGAGTGGCTAGTAAAGCAGGCCAACAGGAGCCAACTAAGCGTCTCCGACCTCTTGCCCAACAGCCGCATTGCCAAACAATACAAGCAGTTGGAAATGATCCAAAAGATTGGTCCGGATAGAAGCAAATCAAATAAAGCAGATATGATGGCAGCCATTACTGGTGGCCAAAAGCCTTGCTAACAGCCAGAGTGTGGGCGCAGGTCCTAAATCAAGTTCAGGACTGCGGGGATTTTAAGCCGCCAAAGCCTGGCCCATCTCCACGCGCTGCGCTGCATCCTTATCTTGGCTATCAGCGTCCATAGCCGCATCGAGGATGTGGCCGAGGCCGCTGCGCAGGGCCACTTGGATGGCGAGGCCCGGGCGGGCGTTGAGCTCAAGCAAAAGCGGGCCGCGCTCTTTGTCAAGCACGATGTCAGCCCCGAGATAACCGAGGCCCGTAACGTCATAGGCGCGCGCGGCCATGGTGAGCATCTGGTCCCAATGGGGGACGGTGATGCCCGCCAGAGAATTTCCGGTGTCCGGGTGGATATCGACGACGGCGCCATTTTGCATACCCGTCAGGGTTTCGCCTGAGCGCAAATCAAGACCAACGCCGACGCCGCCTTTATGAAGGTTCGCTTTACCATCGGATTGCGCGGTTGGCAGGCGCAGCATGGCGGCGACGGGGATGCCGCGCACCACGATGATGCGGATATCGGGAACACCTTTGAAGGAGATGGCATCGAACACCGTGTCAAAGCGGACGCGGTATTCCAGCATCGCTTTGTCTGGCTGACCGGACAGGGAGTACATACCGGAGGCAATGTTGTTCACATGGAACTGCACGTCTTCAAAGCTCGTACGGCGGCCATTGGCCAGCTGGTAACTGCCCGAGGCCATGGGGCGCGAAATCAATAAGATGCCATTGCCTTGGCTGCCATTGGCGGGTTTGATGACGAGCCCGCCTGGCTGTTTTAGCCGCTCGCGCAGGCTGCCCATATCGTACCAATTGGAGATAACGCCATAGAGCTCCGGCACGGGGATCCCGGCCTTCTCCGCCAGCTCTTTGGTGATGGTTTTGTCATCGCCGCGGCGCATGCGCCGGCGCGGGTTCAACTCATTGATGAACGCAACATTGCGCCGGTTGAGGCCGATAACGCCGGCCTTGTTGAGATTCAGCCATGTCCCAAGCATCAGCTGCGCTTTGCGAGGGCCCTGAAGCGAATCAGTTCAGACAGTCTCAGGCCCGTATATTTACCCATCAGCAGGCAAAGACCCATGAGAACGAACAACAATTCGGGGAAGTGAAACATAAGATATTCAACCTGATTGTTGCTCATAACTAAATACGACAACGCGGCAACAATAAGACTGCCCATGCCCTGTTTGATGGCATCCCAAGCCGAATACTCTTCCCACACAATCGACATGCGCTCGATGGTCATAGTCATGATGACCATGGGAAACAGCGAAATGGAGAGGCCGATGTTTTGCCCACTGCCAGCAGCCGCCAGCGAGATGGCCGCCATACAGATGACGACAAAAATGAGAATCACAGCGAGGCGCGGCACTAAG
>CAKZYD010000421.1 GCA_937884085.1 uncultured Sphingomonadales bacterium
CCTGCCGTGCCCACCATGAGCGCCATCGTGATGGCGAACACATCGACCATCGATTTGGTGCCACTGGTATATTCATTAAAGCCGAGATCGACGAGGACCCCATCCAGCTTCTGCAGGACAGTCACCCCGCCATCGCCCACTTCTGACCCGAGGCCAAGCTGCGGCACAGGATTGCCAGTAACGAGCATGGAGATGAAGATGGCTGGGACCATATAGGCGAAGATGAGGACGCAATATTGCGCCACCTGCGTGTAGGTAATCCCCTTCATGCCGCCGAGGACGGCATAGAAGAAGACGATGAACATTCCAATGACCACGCCCCATTCAATCTGCACATCAAGGAAGCGTGAGAACACCACGCCCACACCGCGCATCTGGCCTGCCACATAGGTGAAGGAGATGACGATGAGGCAGATAACGGCAATCATCCGTGCAGCCCTGGAATAGTACCGCTCCGCCACAAAATCCGGCACAGTGAACTGGCCGAATTTGCGCAAATACGGTGCCAAGAGCAGCGCCAGCAGCACATAACCGCCGGTCCAACCCATTAGGTAGACTGATCCATCATAGCCTGCAAAGGCGATGATCCCCGCCATGGAGATGAAGGACGCCGCGGACATCCAGTCAGCCGCAGTCGCCATCCCATTCATGACGGGATGGACGCCGCCGCCGGCGACATAGAATTCCTTCGTTGACCCGGCACGGCTCCAAATGGCGATGCCAATATAGAGCGCGAAAGAGAGCCCAACGAAGATGTAAGTGAGTAATTGTGTAGACATCTGACCCTCCCCCGCGTCAGTCGTTTACGCCGAAGTCGCGCTCGATTTTGTTCATGCGAACCACATAAACAAAGATCAGCGCCACAAAGGTGTAGATTGAGCCTTGCTGAGCGAACCAAAAACCCAGCGGCGTTCCAAAGAATGTGAATTTGTCGAGGACATCGACAAACAAGATACCGCAGCCAAAAGAGACTGCGAACCAAACCACCATCAGCTTTGCCAAGAGGCTGATATTGGCTTTCCAATAAGCGTCGCGTGTTTGCTTTGAGGCGCCCCCCTGTGTGTCGTTCGGCACCTTGTCATTATCCTGTTTTATGTCTTCGGATTGAAAACTGTCTTCTGAAAATCTAGTTGCCATGCGGCTCTCCCCAAAGATGCAAGCCGCGCAGTCTGCGGCACTGTGCAAAGCTATCAGGGCGATTGAGAGATGCGTAGACGACTTTAGTCGGACTGCTGGCAAACGCTTGAGAGGAGATACAAAAAAATGACGGAAAGACTGTACTTTTGCACTTGGCTTTGTTAAGCGCTCTTCGTTCAGTGACCGATCGCTCAGGCGGCGGAACCTATTCTGCGTCAAAAATTTTGGAAGGATGTGCCCTCGGCATGCAAGTTTTGGTTCGTGATAATAATGTTGATCAGGCGATGCGCGCTCTGAAAAAGAAGCTGCAGCGCGAAGGTGTTTATCGGGAGATGAAACTCCGCCGCTTTTATGAAAAGCCGTCTGAGAAAAAAGCACGCGAACAAGCAGCAGCCGTCCGCCGGGCCCGCAAGTTAGAGCGTAAGCGCATGGAGCGTGATGGGTTGGTCGGTCGCTAGTGCGCCAGACATCCAAGCTTGACGAGAAAGGCCGCCTCTTCAATCGGGCGGCTTTTTTATTTGTTATTGGACTAATCTCGGCGGCGCTTGCCGGCTGCGGCAGCGACGATCCAAAACCAGCAATGCCTGAAGAAAAAATTACCGCAAAATTGGGGAATGACGTGCAAAAAACCGACAGCGGCCTTGCCTATGAAGTGATCGAAGAAGGGACCGGCGCGTCCCCCGCGGTAACAGACACCGTCGTCGTCCATTACACGGGGCTTTTAAAGGACGGCACGGTTTTCGATTCATCCCGCGATAGCGGCGAACCTGCAACCTTCCCACTCAATGGCGTCATCCCAGGCTGGACCGAAGGCCTGCAATTAATGAAAGTCGGGTCCCGCTACAAGTTCCTCATCCCCTCGGAGCTAGCCTATGGCAGTAGCGGTGCCGGCGGTGTCATTCCACCCAACGCTGATCTTGTATTCGATGTAGAGCTGCTTGAAATCGCGACCGCGCCCGAGCCGCATCCTGACGTTATAGCATTTTTAAATCGCGGGATGCCGACGCCCAAGTGCGGCGACATGCCAACGGTCACTGGCTCCGAAACAGCAGAAGAAGTTGCCGCCCTGCAAGAAGCGGGAAATAGGTGGCAGAATTGCATCGCTAAATTCATCAAAGATGAGCGCCTTGCTGTCAGCACCGCGCTCGGCGCACTTGAACGCATTGATGCATCCAAGGTGCCGACGGAGCAACAAGCAGAAGTTGGCATTTATCTGCAGCGCTTTTCCAAGATCATGGACCAAGCGCAAGATGACTTGGACAGCTACAAGGGCATTTCCAAAAGCTGATGCCAACATTGTGAGGCGGCGTGTATTGGCGCCGCTCAGCTGCGCGTCTATACCCCTACGCTAACGGAAACAAAGGGGTATCAACATGAAGACCATCCTCAAATTTGTAGCAGCGGCTTTCTTAATGAGCGTCGCTGTTTTCTATCAGCCAAGCGCCGCAGTCGCCGCAGAGCCTGTCTACACAGGCTTTTTCTCGAATGTCGCCGTGAGCGGCTATGACACCGTCGCCTACTTTCAGGAAAAGGGCCCAGTAAAAGGCAGCAAAAGGTTTCAAACCGAGTGGAACGGGGCAACGTGGCGATTTAGTAGCCAGGAGAACCTGGACCTTTTCACCGCAAACCCTGAAACTTTTGCGCCGCAGTTTGGCGGCTATTGTGCATGGGCGATCAGCCAGGGCTACACTGCATCAGGTGATCCAAAACAATGGTCAATCCACAACGACAAGCTCTACCTCAACTATGACGCGGACGTAAAAGCCGAGTGGCTGACGGACAAAGACGGGTTTATCGCCAAAGGCGAAGCAAATTGGCCATCCGTGCTTGAGTAGAGGATGCATTGCAAATGGCCGCAAGGATGCCGACGGCCACTTCTAAAACGCAGTTTTAGAGTTTGCCCGGATGCGGGAAGGCGTCGAAATCTGCAGGGGTCGGCCGGCGGCTTAGAACATAGAATTTGCGGTCCGAATAGCGCAGCTTGCCATCTTCCACCTTGTGGAGATCATCATAAATCCCAAGCACCTGGTCGGCTGTGCCATCGGCCTTGACCAAGTTCTCTGAGACTGTCCAACGGGCTTTGATTTCACCGCCATCCACACGCACGAGCGGCGCAAAAGGCATGTGCTGAATGATCGGGAAATTCTCAATGACGGCAGACCAGGTCTGCACGATAGCCTCCCGCCCTTCTAGAATAAGCGGCTGGTCCGGCGTGTCGACCAGCGGCAAGGTCCAGCGCGCATCGCTGCACCAGGTGTCACCCCAGTCCTCCGGGTCGCGGCGATGAATGGCGTCCGCATATTGGCCGTAGAGCTGAAGTACCGCGGCCTGCGCTTCTAAGAAATCCATAAGTCCCTCTTCTTCTTTTTTATGAAAACTGACGAATGGGGTCCGCCCCATCCCAATCGATGCTGGCATCGCGGACGGCGCCGAACATGGCTTCAACCTCCGGCGTGTGCTCAATCACTTCAATCATGCCGCCGAGCGCTGCAAACGTATCGTAATAGGCAAAGCGTATTGAGCCCACCAAACGGCCTTGGGTTGCGGCAGCAATCCCTTTGCCAGCGTAATACGCGGTGTCAGCATCAATATCGTGCGTCCAAACGCACATGTGATGGAAACCGCCCTGCCCTGGCGCATAGATATCGCGGTAGCAATTCGGGCCCTCGCTTAAGACTTCAATAAGCTCGATTTGCACCGGCCCGGCTTGGGCCAGTGCCACCTTCATAGACAGCGCGCCGGCGACACCCCGGTGCATCACATCCACGATGCTATCTTTATGCTCAGCCACGAAAAACGGCCCGACTTTCATCACGTCGACCCAATGGCGCATGGCCGTGTCCAAATCAGGCACAACCCACGCGTTTTGAAATACTGTGCAGTCCGTTGGCAGCACGTGATGCCCTTTTCTCAAGCTCTTATCGACAGATACCGGTCTGCGCCCCGGTCCGCGAGTACCACTTTCACCAGGCTTACTCCGGATTTCATTGACTCTTACGTCATGATATGATTACATATGTAAACAATATAAAACATACGAAATTTCTTGTCATATGGTTGGATTAAATAAACCCTTGAGTGTGCGCCTGACAGACGAGGATATGGCCTTCCTCTCTACTTTTGAGGGCGGCGATGCTGTGACCCCAAGCGAGAAAGTACGCGCGCTGATAGGCCGGGCGCGCGAAGAGCGATTGTCCCGCGCCAAGCCGGACTTGGCCCATCAAACGGCGCGGACATTTTTAGCCCCGCTCGCCGCCTATGTGCAGAAGGCTGAAGAGGCCGAAGACCTGCATTCCGAGCTCTTGGCAAGCGAATTAGCATGGTGTGAGGACCTGATTAGCGATCTGGTGATCTTTCAAGGCCGCGCGGAAACAGACGGCGCGGACAACCCGGAAAAGACCCTTGTAGATATTGAACGCAAACTCACGCGGCGCCTCTTCCTCATGGTGGATAGGCTCATGCGCTATGGATTAACCGCGCAAACACCAGCCTATGACCCAGGTATAGTTACAACTTATTTGAGTGGGTTGCACGAGTTTTTAGAATTATTAAAGTTGCAAAATAGGAAAGTTACGCAAGGAGAATGAATATGCGCGATACTCTACCAGGCCGTGTGGGCCGTATCGTCTCAGGCGGCGTGAATGCGCTTGTCGATGCCCTGGAAGGCGCGATGCCTGAAACGGTCATGCAGGAAAGCATGCGTGAAGTAGACGACGTTATTGCAGATGTGCGTGCAGAACTTGGAAAAGTGATTGCCGAACGTCATCTGGCGAACAAACAGCTCATCGAAAAATCCAGTCGGCATGGTGAGCTAACCGATCAAATCGGCGTTGCTCTTGAAGAGGGGCGCGAGGAATTGGCGCAAGCCGCCGTTGAAAAGCAGCTCGACATAGAAGCGCAAACGCCGGTGCTGGAAGCCACAATTGGCGACCTAACCAGCACGGAGAAAGAACTGGAAGGCTATATCGAAGCGCTCAAAGCAAAGCGCCGAGAAATGGAAACCGAGTTCCAAGCCCTCTTGAAAGCCAAGGCATCCCAGCCTGGCGCAGCCAGCGCCTCTGCCTCCACACCTGGCAGCAGCGCCGACACCCGCGCCGAGCGAGCCACAAGTGCCTTTGACCGGATGCTGGCGAAAAATGGCGCCATGGGGGTTGGCGGCATTGATGCCAAACGCGAGGCGGATTTAGCTGAGCTGGATCAACTCGCCCGGCAAAACCGGGTGAAAGAACGGCTGGCCCAGTTCAAGTCTCGCGCTGAGAAAGGCGCTCATTAAACGTGCTTGAGCTTTTCTTCGCGCAGGAGAATGTGGCCTTTACAGCCGCCCTGGCGCTCATGATCGTGATTGGCCTCGTGGAGGCTCTCGGCCTGGGCGCCGGCTTATCGGCAGACATTGACCTTGATGCAGATGTCGACGTGGATGCTGATGTGAGCGCCGCCGGCTCTGTCTTGCAATGGCTCAATGTTGGGCGCTTGCCGTTCCTGGCGTTTCTTGTGGTGGCCCTCACCAGCTTTGGGATGATTGGCTTGATTGGTCAACGCATCCTCTTTGGCGCCACCGGGATGATGCTGCCGGCTATGGTCGCTGTCCCAGCGGCGTTTTTCGCAGGGCTGCCCGTCACGCGCATATTGAGTGCTGGGCTGGCGCGCATTCTGCCCAAGGACGAAACCACCGCGGTTGGCCTCGACACCCTGATTGGGCGGATGGCCACAATCGTGTTGGGCAGCGCATCAAACGGCAACCCAGCGCAAGCGAAGGTGCGCGATCAGCATGGCCAAACACATTATGTGATGGTCGAGCCGGACCGCACAGCGGTCACCTTTGACCAAAGCGAAACTGTGCTGCTGGTGCGGCGCTCTGGGTCAACCTTTTTCGCTATTCGCGCTGAGAGCGACGCGCTGTCAGCCGGTTAAAATTTCAGTTTTTAAAGGAGTAAGAGAATGATTTTTGGGTCTGGAATGATTGATGTTCTTGCATTGGCTGCCATAGGCATTGTCAGCCTTATTGTTTTGGCCGTCATTATCGCACGGCTCTATCGGCGGGCCTCTAAAGAGGTGTCGTTCGTACGCACTGGTTTTGGCGGCGAAAAAGTCGTGATGAATGGCGGCGCGCTTGTGCTGCCCGTTCTGCACGAAATCATCCCCGTCAACATGAACACCTTGCGGCTTGCCGTGGAGCGCAAAAATGATCAAGCGCTCATTACCCGTGACAGGATGCGGGTGGATGTGCTGGCGGAATTTTATGTGCGCGTGCAGCCAAGCTCCGACGCCATTTCTGCCGCGGCGCAAACGCTGGGCCTACGCACTATGCAGCCCCAGGAACTTAAAAACCTCATTGAGGGTAAGTTCGTCGATGCGCTTCGCTCTGTTGCAGCAGAACTCTCCATGACCGAGTTGCATGAAAAGCGCACGGATTTCGTTCAGCGTGTGCAGCAGGTTGTGAGCGAGGACTTGCTTAAGAATGGTTTGGAGCTGGAGTCGGTCTCTCTGACAGGTCTGGATCAAACCGGCATGGAGTTCTTCAATCCCTCCAACGCTTTTGACGCGGAAGGCCTGACACGACTGACCGAGGAAATCGAGCAGCGCAAGAAAATCCGCAATGATATTGAACAGGATACCCAGGTTCAGATTAAGAAAAAGAACCTGACGGCGGCTCAAGAATCGCTGACCATTGACCGCGATGAGCAATATGCGCGCCTGGAACAAGAGCGCGAGGTTGAAACCCGCCGGGCGCAGCAAAATGCCGAGATCGCGCGCGAACAGGCGGAAAAAGACCAATCAGCGCAACAAGCCCGCATTCTGGCTGATAGAGAAGTCGAGCAATCCAAAATTGACGCAGATCGCGTGGTTTCGGAGCGCCGGATTGCGATGGAGCAAGAAGTGCGCGAATTAGAAATCGCAAAGGAGCGTGCTGTCGAAACGCAGCAAGTTGAGAAGGTGAAGTCAGTCGAACTGGCCGAGCAAGACAAGGCCATCGCGATTGCTGAGAAGTCGCGCGACCAATCGGAAGCCCGCGCGGAAGCGGACCGCGCGCTTGCCCTTGCCGTTGAAGCTGAAGAGCAAGTCAAGACCGTCCGGCAAAGCGAGGTCGCCGAACGCGACAAGCGGATCGAGCTGATCGAAGCGGCCAAACAAGCCGAGCGCGAAGCCATCGCCATCCGGGTCGCTGCTGAAGCGGAAAAAGCGGCCGCGGTAGATCATGCAGAAGCTAAGCGAGAGGATGCCCGCGGCGCAGCCGATGAACAGCGCATCAAAGCGGAGGCAGAAAGCACGGCTGAGAAGCTGCTGGCAGAGGCGGCAAAGGCCCGCTACGAGGTCGCCGCCGAAGGGCAGCGCGCTGTCAACGAAGCTGCAAACTTGCTGTCACCTGATCAGATCGCGATGCAGATCAAGCTGAAGCTGATTGAGAATCTGGATCAAATTATCCGCGAGTCTGTGAAGCCAGTCGAAGCCATTGATAGCATCAAAATCGTTCAGGTGGACGGCCTCACAGGCGCACCAAGCGATGGCAGCGCCGTGAATGGGCAAGCCGGTCAAGGAAACGTACAGGGCAACCTGGCCGACCAGGTGGTCAACAGTGCTCTACGCTACCGCGCCCAGGCACCCTTGCTGGATGAACTGCTCTCAGAAGTCGGCCTAAATGGAACGTCCACACAAGGTCTGGCCAAAGCGCTTCAAGAGCCGGGCGAGACCAACGGCACGGACCTCTTTAAGCCGGATGCAATCGAGGCGGAATAAGCCCTCCTCTATTCCTTCTTGCCACCCCCTAGGAGGCCTTTTACTTTATTGCCGACTTTGCCTCCTAGGGCATCTTTGATTTTCCCGTCTGGGATGACATCATTGATTTTGCCTTCAAGCGCTGAGCTCAAAAGCGCTTTGCCAGCCTGCGTAGAGAGCGTTTTCATGATGATGGGTTGCAGCTCAGCCATGATGGCGGTTGCAACCTCCTCAGGGGGCACGCCGCCCGTGTCAGCACCAATGCCGGTTAGAACAATATCCGGCGCAGTCACGGACTGCTCACCAATCAAACCTTTGGCGTAAACGACGACGTTCGGCTCTTTGATCGTCAGGTTTTGAATAATCACCTTCTCAGGGCCAACTGGCTCTGTTTCCTCTGTATCTCCGCTATAGGCAGCAATATTTTCTTGAAGCGCCTGCAAGTTTGAGGATTTGCCCTTCGGCTCATAGACCACGCTCGGCGCATCAATGTTGATCGAATCAATCACAAGGACATCGTCCAAAATGGTGCGTGGCTGGATAGCGATGCTGACCTCATCCACTTTAAAGCTATAGGGCGCGCTGTAACCCGTTGGGACGCCAATGTTCAGGCCCTTGATGCCGGCCTGGCCGTTGAATGGCATGAGGCTAACGCTGCTCAGACCAACGCTGGTCCCAGTGACCTGCGGCCCATAGTCCACCACAGCCTGCTGAATCAGCTTGGTTCCATTCTGATAGATGTAAAACCCGGCGCCCCCAACGACCACGACGATGAGGAATAGAAGAACGAGAATAACTTTTTTCATGGGGAGCACCCTTGGTGAATCGCTGCGTGACGGCGAAAGCTTACCAGGTGCATTTCAAAAGCCAAGATGGGACGTCCAAGCCCCATCGGGCGGAGAGACCCCCGGACGGTCCCGGGAGCCTGGTTTTAGTCTGCTTTAGCCGAGCGCTTTGACGATTTCTTCCGTCATTTTCTTCGCATCAGACAAAAGCATCATCGTATTGTCACGGAAGAAAAGCTCATTTTCCACACCAGCATAGCCAGCGCCGCCCATGGAGCGTTTGATGAAGAGGACGGTATTTGCCTTTTCAACATCCAAGATGGGCATGCCGAAGATGGGCGAGGCTGGGTCCGTCTTGGCGATTGGGTTGGTGACGTCGTTCGCGCCAATGACAAAGGCCACATCGGTGCTGGAGAAG
>CAKZYD010000422.1 GCA_937884085.1 uncultured Sphingomonadales bacterium
AGAAAGGAGGCGGGATTGATCGCAACAACTATCGGGCCTGTGCTAGATAGTGCCTTAGCGAGATGCGCCGACCACATGGTCAGAGCCAGTTTGCTTTGGGCATAAGCATCGCTATCGGTCAATCGAGCGGAGCCTCTAACAGCCGCCATGTTCACCGGCGCCTGCGCCGCAGAAGACACGTTCACAATACGCCCGGATTGCGGCATTAACGGCAGAAGGTGGCGTGCCAGCATATAGGGCGCCACGGTGTTGACGAGGAAACGGACGTCAAACCCATCGTCAGTCGACGGATTGGTAGTCTTGAAGACGCCCGCGTTGTCGAAGAGCACGTCTAACTGCGCCTGATCGTGAAGGACCGCCTGTGCTAGGGCGTCGACGTCTTTTAGATCGCTCAAATCTGCACAGTAGGTCTTAAGAGCGCCAACGCCCTCTACCCCTTCTAGCTCTGCCTTGACACGGGCGAGCTTTTCTTCACTGCGGCCATGCAGCAGGAGGGTATGGCCATCTTGTGCGAGCAGCTGCACTGTTTCGAGGCCGATGCCATCCGTGGCGCCGGTGATGAGTATTGTCTTCGTCATGCTGTCTTTTGTCCTTTAAGGTCTTTAGCGTCCCTTATGCGTCAGCTTAGGCGTAGCGAACGAGGGTCCGGCTCTGGATGCGTTTGAGTGGTGAAATGACGGCCTCCTCGCCGGACATACCAAGAGCGCTGTGCGCGAGATGCGCTCCGTGATTGCGGCTACGTCATCCATTTAATTTATTGGTATGCGTGCATAAATTCTCTATATCCGTATTCACTTTATGGATTATGGATATAATATGGATACCAATGCCCTGCGTCTCTTCGTTCTGGCGGCTGATATGCTCAACATCAGCGCCGCAGGCCGTCAGCTTGGCCTTGCGCCTGCTGTGGCTGGCGCCCGTTTGGCAAAACTTGAAAAACAGGTCGGTGCGGATCTGCTTCACCGCTCCACACGGAAGGTGTCGCTGTCGTTAGAAGGCGCGGAATTTCTGCCCTTTGCAAAGGAGATCCTTGCGCAGGAAGATGCGGGCTTTGCTGCCTTGGGCCGGGGCAGTCCGGAGGTTACCGGAACAGTGAGATTTGCGGCCTCCAGCACCTTCGCGCAGCTTTATGTGGCACCAGTGCTACCAACATTTCTCAAGCGATATCCCGGCATTAACCTGGAACTGAAGCTCTCCGACACGCAGGCCAAACTCATTGAAGGCGGGTTTGACCTTGCATTGCGCAATTTTGCTATCGCAGACAGTGCGCTGATTGGCCGGAAACTCGCTGACGACAAACGTGTCCTCTATGCGTCGCCAGACTATTTGCGCAACAATGGCGTGCCTGAAACCCCTGAAGACCTGGCTGGGCACCAACTTCTTGTCTTCTTAAATGCCAAGCCGCGCGATCTGACCGCGACCGGTGCACGCGCGTGCAGTTACCCACCGCAAGACAGCAAAGCCCGCATTATCTGCGACGATGGTGCCAATATGCGAGCGGCGACGCTTGCTGGTGCAGGGATCGCCATGGGGTCGATGTGGAGTATTTCTCGTGACCTAAAAGAAGGGTCGCTCACGCGCATACTGCCTGACTACGAAGTCAACGACGGATCGGCCATCTGGCTCGTTTATCCAAAATCCAACGTGCTCACTGCGAAGGTGCGTGTGTTTATCGACTTTCTTGTTGAAACGATCGGATCGCCGCCGATCTGGGCGCGCTAACGCTCCTTTATATAGAAATTCAATAAACTGATTATCGAGAAGCCTCGGTTTAATTGAAAGGCTATCTGCCGCATCTCGTCAGTATCAAGAGCTGAAGAGGTGACCGCAATGAAAGCGATGGTTCTGAATTCTTACGGCAGCGACGCAGTATTCGAAGCGGTCGATATCTCGGAGCCCGCTGTTTCAGCCGGACATGTGTTGGTGCGCATTGCAGCGACCAGTGTGAACACAGTCGACACCATGATCCGTCAAATGGGGCAGGAAGAGCTGCCGCTATCCCCTGATCTGCCAGCCGTTCTGGGCATGGATTTTGCCGGTACCGTTGAGGCCATCGGTGACGGCGTCACAGATTTTCGGATCGGCGAGGAAGTCTATGGCTGCGCAGGCGGACTGATCGGTCTGCAAGGCGCATTGACCGAATTGATTAACGCTGATGCGCGGTTGATCGCTCATAAGCCAAAGACGCTTTCCATGCGCGAGGCGGCAGCTTTGCCGCTTGTCGGTATTACGGCTTATGAAGGATTGGCGCGCGCTGGTGTTAGGGCAGGTCAAAAAGTGCTCGTCCATGGCGGTACGGGCGGAGTGGGACATGT
>CAKZYD010000423.1 GCA_937884085.1 uncultured Sphingomonadales bacterium
TATGGCTATCACACCATGAAGCTTTTGTGTCGGCGCCTTTAGCAACGCCGCTTCCCCCGGGTCTAAGCCCGCAATCCAGTCGAGGACGTTCAGTTTGTTTCGGCTGAATCCAGTTGGCTTGTGCGTGACAAAATACGCCAGGCGCCATCTTCGCAGCGCCGCCACGTATCAGTGGCCTTAAAATCGGGCGGCAGCTTCCCAACCCCTTCCTGATGCCAATCTAATGTCAAGGTGAGCTGCGCAACGGCTACATGCCCGTTACAGCAATATCAGCTTATGTCATTTCGACAGTGTCCGCGCTCATCCGTGCATCGAAAGATACATCGCTTTGGTGATAACGCCGTCGTCCGCATAGGTTCAGATAAGCCGGAAGTGCGGGTACATGATGGCATCAAAAGCGCTCATATCGTTGGCTACAAGCGCATCTGCCCAAGCACGCTCTTGGGCCATAATCGCCTCTTCTACTCCATCACACTAGGCCGTATCCTTATAAATGGAAATGCCCGTGAGCCAATCACAGTATCGCTCTGCTTTGCCCCTGCAGGCAAATCCTGTCTAATCACTCATAGCTTGGCGGCAAATCCACTTGCCCGCGCTGCTTTTGAAGGCGTAGGCGCAGTGCGTTCAGTTTGATAAAGCCTTCCGCATCGCGTTGGTCATAAACGCTGTCTTCTTCGAAGGTAACGTGGGCCATGGAATAGAGCGATTTGGGGCTTTTGCGGCCGACGCATTGGGCCGTGCCTTTGTAGAGCTTCATCCGCACAGCGCCTTCGACATGCTCCTGGCTTTTATCGATGGCGGCTTGCAACATCTCGCGTTCTGGTGAAAACCAAAACCCGTTGTAAATAAGCTCGGCATAGCGCGGCATCAGCTCATCTTTGAGGTGCATAGCGCCGGAATCGATGGTGATGGATTCCATGCCGCGATGGGCCGCTATGAGGATTGTGCCGCCGGGCGTTTCATAGATGCCGCGGCTTTTCATACCAACGAAGCGGTTTTCCAGCAGGTCAATGCGGCCAATGCCGTTCGCGCCGCCCAACTCGTTGAGTTTTTCAAGCAGGCTCGCGGGCGAATACTCAATCCCGTCTACACTCACCGGGTCGCCATCTTTAAAGCCGATTTCAATATAGGTTGGGGTGTCCGGCGCGTCTTCCGGGGCGATGGTACGCTGATAGACGTCTGCGGGTGCCTCTGCCCATGGGTCTTCGAGCGCTTTGCCTTCAGATGACGTATGGAGCAAGTTTGCATCGACAGAATAGGGCGCCTCCCCGGCCGCATCTTTTGGGATGGTGATCTGGTGTTTTTGTGCAAAATCGATCAGCTTCGTACGGGAATTGAGGTCCCACTCGCGCCATGGGGCAATGATTTGTATGCCGGGGTTTTGCGCATAATAAGCCAGTTCAAAGCGCACCTGGTCATTGCCTTTGCCTGTGGCGCCATGGCTCACTGCCTCCGCGCCCACCTGCCGTGCGATTTCAATCTGTCGTTTGGCAATCAATGGCCGGGCGATAGATGCCTTCATACAGCGCATTGGCGCGGAACATGGGGAACACATAGTCGCGTACAAATTCTTCGCGCAGGTCTTCAATGAAAATTTCTTTGACGCCCAGCTGCTCGGCTTTGCGCCGCGCGTCTTCCAGTTCAGCGCCCTGGCCTAAATCCGCCGTAAAGGTAACGACCTCACAGTCATAGGTTTCAGCAAGCCATTTGAGAATGACGGAGGTGTCTAGCCCACCGGAATAAGCGAGGACGATTTTATTGATCTTTGGCGACATTGATGCTTTCCATAAACGCAGTAGAGGCGCTCTTTGATATCTAGGCTGCGCCATGGCCGCGGCACTATAGTCAGCAATAAATTTTGTTCAACATTAAAAAAACAAAATTATATTTTGTTTGTCGTTTCTGCGCTGGCCCTAGTTACTGCAATAGCAAGATGTCTTAGCGACGTTGAAGATGAGGACCATATGCCGACCGGTTTAGAGCTCATGCAGATGATAGAGCGTGGCGACCTACCGCCGCCATCCATTGGCGCGCTTTTCAATATGGGTATGACCCTGGCGGACTTTGGCCGGGTTATGTTCACGGGTGTGGCGAACGGCAGTCATCTCAATCCCGCAGGTGGTGTCCATGGCGGTTTTGCTGCGACCTTGCTCGATAGCGCTTGCGGCTGTGCGGTGTTGTCGACCCTGCCAGAAGGACAGGGCTATACAACCATTGATCTTGCCATAAAGATGCTGCGCCCTGTGCCGCAGTCTGAAACACTCTATTGCGAAGGTAAAATCCAGCGCCCTGGGCGCACTGTCGCTTTTGCCGAGGCGTGGCTGCGCACTAAGGATGATAAGCTGCTTGCGCATGCAACCTCGTCCTGCGCGGTGTTTCCGCTTGGGTGATGGACATTCTCATCCAGCGCACCGATCCGAGATCGCCGGTCGCTGAACCACTCCTCAAGGCGCATTTAGAGGAGATGGTCGCCATAACGCCGCCTGGGTCGGTCTATTCGCTGGATGCAGATGGGCTCGCTCAGCCTGGCAATGTGTTTTGGATGGCATCGTTTGCTGGTGCGCCAGTCGGCAGTATCTGCCTAGCGCCTTATGGCGCCGCCGATGGTGAGATCAAATCCATGCATGTTTTAGCAGTGCACCGCGGGAAGGGCATTGCCCAGCACTTGCTCTACGCCCTAGAGCAAGAAGAAAGTAGACAGAGCATGAAAACCTAGTGGCTTGAGACAGATGAAACACCTAGTTTCCATGCAGCGCAGCAGTTTTACCTAGGCCAGGGGTATGTCCCTTGCCCGCGCTACGGCCCGTATGTGAACGACCCAAATTCCTATTGCATGAAAAAGGCGCTTTAGCCTGGGATTTCATCGATCCCAGTGCCCGAGTGCTGTCCTACAGGCCCTGGCAACGCTATTATGGTTTGCACTGGCTTTCACGCGCCAGCTGCTCTTTGAAACCTATGGCTGTCTATATAATACCCAGGTGTGACTTTTGTGACTTTTGGTAACCACAGTTAATAAAGCCGTGAATGACTTGCGACAGTGAACCACTAGGCTGTCTCTAAGATGGCGTCTATGCCAGTCCCGATGGCGTCTGCGACGGAGGCATAGCCCGCTTGCTCTAGCGTGTCGTCTAGGTCTGCGGCCATGCGGCGGATAAGGCCAGGGCCGTGGTAGACCAGCGCCGAATAGAGCTGCACGGCATGGGCGCCTGCTTTGATTTTTAAAAGGGCGTCGGCGCCGCTTGCCACGCCGCCAACACCAATCAGGGGGACCGAGGGGCCCAGATGCTTGGCCACTTGTGCCAATACGCGGGTTGAGGAGGTCAACAGCGGTGCCCCCGACAGGCCCCCGGCCTCGTCTTTAGCCGGGCTTTTAAGCGATGCCGGCCGCGCCAAGGTTGTGTTGGTATCTATAAAGCCGTCTGCGCCTGCCTCCACAGCCGCATCAAGGGCTTCAAGAAGCGCAGCGCTGTCCATGTCGGGCGCCAGCTTGACGAAGATGGGCGCTGTGTGCGCGCCTCTTGTGTGCACCGCCCTTGAGACCAGCTTGGACAGGTCTTGCGCTGCTTGTAGATCGCGCAGGCCCGG
Source organism: uncultured Sphingomonadales bacterium (assembly GCA_937884085.1). Taxonomy (GTDB): domain Bacteria; phylum Pseudomonadota; class Alphaproteobacteria; order Sphingomonadales; family CAKZYD01; genus CAKZYD01. The sequence continues at coordinate 3,586 of CAKZYD010000423.1, forward strand.
TGTGTTTGGGGATGAGATATTAATGGTGAGGTAGCGCGCGTACGGCAGCACGGCATCAATGCAAGCGCAATAATCCTCAATCCGGTCAATGCTGTCTTTATTCGCGCCGACATTGATGCCCAAGGCAACATCCGCAGGGACTTTCGCTAAGCGTGGCAGCGCTGCAGCCAAGCCGGCGTTGTTAAAGCCCAGTCGATTGATAACGGCGCCATCTTGCACCAGGCGAAACACGCGCGGTTTTGGGTTGCCCGCCTGTGGGCGCGGCGTAATCGTGCCGACTTCTACAAAGCCAAATCCCATGCGATGCATGGCCCATGGCACGTCCGCATTCTTGTCAAACCCGGCTGCAAGGCCAAAGGGGTTGTCGAGCTCTATCCCCGCAAGCCTGGTTTTGAGGCGCGTGCTGCTCGGGCGTGCTGGCGCTGGCAGAGCGCCCATCTGCAAGGCTTTCAGTGTCAGGCTATGGGCCGTTTCGGCAGGCAGGCGGAAAATCAGCGGGCGCAGCAGCTGATACAGGTCAGCCATGGCTAAGCATATCAGCTGGTAAGCCAAAGCGCCCATCTTCCAGCAACGGAACCGAGACGGCTTGGCAGACAGCGTCAAGGCGCAACGGCTCATAGAGATGCGGAAAAAGGGAGCCGCCTCTGGCCGGTTCCCATATCAGCTGTGCTTGGTCCAAGCTAACTGCATCGACCTCCAGGACCACGAGGTCCCCTTGCCCGGCATAGTGCTTTATCAGCGTTTCTTCGAGCTGCTCTGCGGTGGAGAAATGGATATAGCCATCAGCCAGGTCGACGGCGGACCCCGCATAAACGGATGTGAGCTGGAAATCACGCCAGTCTTTTGACGTCATGATTTTGTAAATTGACACCGGCATGGGGCCGTCATGCAATGATTGGGCTAGGATTTCAACACTTCATGACGCACTGCAGCATTAAAAGGTGTAGCCGACACCTAAGCTGACGATCGGATAAAAGCGGAAGAAGCCGATTTCGTCCTCCAACTCTTGTTCCTCCTCCTCGATCGCATTGATCAGGACGGGGTCATTTGAGAGGTCACCGCCCACCGACATGAGCTCCACATTAGGGCGGTTTTGATACATCACGCCTAGGTCGGCTTCGAACGACCAGTTTGACTCTTTCGACAAGGGACTGCCCCAACCGATGCCGGCATAGGGTGACCAGCGGCGGAAATCGACATGGCCTTCCAAGCGCCCCACTTGCTGAGGTGTGAAACTGTTGTCGCCAACAACAAATTCCTGATTGACCAACCCAACGGCATCCAGCCGGTTGGCATTATAAACAAGTCCGGCTGTCAGGCGAAAGCGGCCCTTAAAGGGATGGATATCCACATAGCCTGCGCCGGAGAGCAGCCGCAGGTCCATGTCATAGGAGATGTCCGTGGTGGATGTATCAAAGCCCGCTACAAAGCCATAGCCGCCGGCGCGAACACGGACGATATGATTTAAGCCGTATGTTACCTCAGCACCTAAGCCCGATGTACCTGCTTTGAGCGTTAATGTTGGCCCACGACGTTCGAGCTCTGCAGATGCGGCCGGCGAAACGAGTGTGGCAAAGCCCAGCAAACAAATGAATAGGCGGAAGGTCACGTGCGCGCCCCTAGCGAGTGTTTTAAACGAAGGGCACGCTAGGCGGTTAACGCTAACGCGTCGTTAAGAGCGGGCGGTTTTCAGGTCATAATGGGCTGCAGCCAACATTTTTCCAGAGACGCTGTCCTGCAGAAGGATGGCGAAGGCATCGCAGTTCTTCGCAAATGCGTCCGTCATGTCGACCATATGGATTTGTTTGCCATTGGCTGTATCGAGAGGCCGCGTGCCGCGCACGATATTGCTGTAGGTAATGGTGCGCCCTCTATTCTCGCCAGCGCCGATTTGCACCGTCTTCTCATAGTCATAGTAGACAATTTGCATACGGCTGCTCGCTGGGGGCGGGCTTGAGAGTTTGATATCCACTTGGCCCGGCGTTTGCGCAGAGAAAGCCACATCAATCATATTGCTGGAATCGCCGCGGCGCTTCTCAATGGTCTCAAGTAGCGCTTGCTGGCGACTGTTGCCGCGGAAAGGCGCTTCGCCATCCACAAACACTTGCGGCGTATAGACCATATTCCGGCCATTGATGACTTGGTTATACCATCGGTGCCGCGTATTGCTCTGCGGAATGGAGAGCGTGTCTTTCCAGCCTAGATAATCCCAGATGCTGACCGACCAGCGCAGCGCCAGCACATAATCCCTTCGTGCCACGTCCTCCATAACGGCATCAAGCGGTGGGCAGGAGGAACAGCCTTGTGTGGTGAATAGCTCAACAACCACGAGATCGTCAGCAGCATTGGCTGCCTGGGCGGTAAAGGCGAGTGCAGTGCAAAGGCCTGCAAATATCTTGGTTATGTATGTCATGGCGCTGATATAGGGTCCTTCCACCGTAACGGACAAATCACTTCCGTGTGAAGGCTCTGTTAGCTGTCTTCTTGTTCCGGCAGGCTCTTTAACACCGCAAAACCCAAAAGCGCCGCTGCAACTGACCCCATCAAGATGCCAAGCCGGACCTTGTTTGCAAATTCAGGGCCATCAAACGCTAAAGAGCCAATGAACAAGCTCATCGTAAACCCAATGCCGGTGAGAAGCCCGACGCCAAAAATACCCCTGAGGTTGGCGCCGTTCGGGAGTTGAGCAACACCCGCTTTTAAGGCAACAAAACTAAAGCCAAAAACGCCCAAAGGTTTGCCCAACAGCAAGCCAAGCGCGATGCCAAGGCTGACCGGGTGGGCTAAATCACTGGTGGACAGACCCAGCAAAGGAACGCCAGCATTCACAAAGGCAAAGACTGGGAGAATGCCGTAAGCGACCCAGGGGTGCAGCGCATGTTCTAACTTTTCCAGCGGGGTTTCCTTTGGCGGTTCCGTGCCGCCGCGCATGGGGATGGCAAGGCCTGTTGCTACGCCTGCTAGGGTCGCGTGAATGCCGGATTTCAACACGAACACCCAAGCGAGAACGCCGATCAGAATGTATGGCGTAATACGCCTAACGCCGGAGAAATTAAGCACCACGAGGGCGATGGTGCAGACAATCGCGCCGACCAAGGCCGCGACGGACAAATTCGCGGTATAAAAGACAGCGATGATGAGAATGGCGCCTAAATCGTCCACCACGGCGATGGCTGTCAGCAAAACCTTCAGCGACAAGGGAACCCGCTTGCCGGCCAGTGCCATAATGCCCAGCGCAAATGCAATGTCGGTGGCCGCTGGGATGGCCCAGCCATTGAAATAGGGCCCCATTCCCCCGCTGAGCGCCACATATACCGTTGCGGGGATGACCATACCGCCAATCGCGCCAGCCATTGGCAAGCTCAGCTGTTCCCGCGTTGACAGTTCCCCCGCCAGAACTTCGCGCTTCACTTCAAGCCCGATGAGCAAGAAGAAAATTGCCATCAAGCCGTCGTTGATCCAGAGGACCAGGGGTTTAGCGATTTTAAACTCGCCAGCGCTTATGGAGACGGGCAATTCTAACAAAATGGCATAAAACGGTGCACCGGGGGAGTTCTTGAGAAGAATAGCAGCAGCGGCTGTCATGATGAGCAAAATGCCAGCGGCCGCTTCTAGTTTGAAAAACGCACGTAGTTGTTCGAACCGCATATCTCGCCGCCCTGTTGAATGCCGATTAAAAACGCCTCACATGTGCCACAAACACATGTCCCATCGCTAGAGAGCGTAAAGGACTAGAAAGTATAAAGGGAACCATTATGCGTTTGCAGGTTAAAGTGCTGCTGCTGTTGTGGCCCGTCTTTGCAATCCTTGGCCTGTTCTCGGTGGCTGCTGCATCACCCGTTACCCCAGGTGTAGCTTTGTGGCAGCTCGAACATGAAAATGGCGGCCGTGCTGTCCTGATGGGGACAGTCCATCTTCTGCCAGACGATGATAGCTGGGCTGACAAGCGCATACGTGCGGCCTCTAAAGCGGCCGATATGCTGGTCCTTGAAGCGGTTGCGGTTGCCGCAAGCGGGCAATCCTTGCAGGCTTTTGCCCTGAAAGCGGGTTTTATCGCAGATACTGCGCCTGGGCTTAGCACCCGTCTAACCGCGCTCGACAATCAGCGATTAGCGGACGCCTTGGCCACTCTTCACATTCCACCCGGAACGATGGAGCGCATGCAGCCTTGGTTTGCAGCCCTAAATCTGACGCTGACGGCGGTCATGAAGCAAGGGTTTGAAGCCGATCAGGGTGCTGAAAGTTGGCTGCGTGGTCGCTTTGAGCGAGCCGGTGAGCCAGTAGGTGTTTTAGAATCCGCCACCGCCGGTTTGATGGCATTGGCAACCTTGCCGCAAGATCTGCAGCTCGAGATGCTGCGCGCTGCCTTTGTGCAGGTGGAATCGCAGGGCGAGGATATTGATGCGCTCTACACAGCCTGGCGCAGCGGCGATCAAATGCAGCTGACCGCTTTAATCATGGACCCTGAGCAGTTCCATCCAGCCGTTCATAAAGCCGTTTTGGTCGATCGCAATGCGAATTGGGTCAAGCCTATCCTCGACTATCTAGAAACCCCTGAGGAGGAGTTCATAGCCGTGGGGGCGGCCCATATGGTTGGGCCTGGCAACCTCATCGAAATGCTGCAAAAAGCCGGCGTGCGGGTTGAGCGTTTGCAGTAAAGGCGCTTTGCAGCTTGGGCGCAAATAAGGTCTAGCGGTAGACTTGGGGCGGCGCCAAAGGTCACAAAAGTCACACCTGGTTTATAAAGGCGTGGTCATACGTTTCAAAGAGCGGCGTGCTGGAAAAAAGACCAGTGCCAAGCATCATAGCCGAGCACGCGCTTGTAGGACAGCATGTGATCGGCAGCCGCCTTTGCATAGAGGCAGTTCACCCCACTCAGCGGCTTGCCCAGTCGAGGCCGGGCAATGACGCAATTAGGGACTATGAAAGCTGAAATGAACTTGTCCTCCGCCGAGACCGGGCGAGGCGCCCCCGCTA
>CAKZYD010000424.1 GCA_937884085.1 uncultured Sphingomonadales bacterium
CGCCAAAAGGGTATTTCTGGGCTGCTTCTCACCTTTCTGGAAGAAGACGACCGAAAGAGTTGCGCCAGCGCTGGGCTTGCCATTCGAACGGACCAGCAGTTCCTCTGGGTCAACGACAGCTATGATGACTTTGACGGTTTTTTAAGCGCGCTCTCCTCACGGAAACGCAAGAACATTCGCAAGGAGCGCGTCCAAGCCCTATCAGCTGGCCTAGACGTCGAACATTTAACCGGCACAGACATTACGGAAGCCCATTGGGACGCCTAATACGACTTCTATCAAGACACCGGCGCGCGCAAATGGGGCCAGCCCTATCTCAACCGGGCGTTCTTCTCGTTATTGAGCCAGTATTTGGGCGACCGCGTTCTGCTCATCATGGCCAAGAACGCGGGCCGCTATGTGGCAGGCGCGCTTAACATGATTGGCGAAACGACGCTGTTCGGCCGCTATTGGGGCGCGATTGAACACCACCCCTGCCTGCATTTTGAGCTGTGCTATTATCAAGGCATCGACTACGCGATTGGCCAGGGCCTGAAAACGGTCGAAGCCGGCGCGCAAGGCGAACACAAATTGGCCCGCGGCTATGTGCCGACCACGACTTACTCTGCCCATTGGCTCTCTGACCCCAATTTTCATCGGGCAGTCGAGGATTTTCTAGTGCGCGAGCGCGATGCTGTCTGCCGCCATAAGGAGGCTTTGGAGCAATTTACGCCGTTTAAGCTCAAAACCTAAAGACCAGAGAAATTGGGTTTCAGCCCAGCGACGGGCCACTGTGTTTCGATAAGCTGGCCTGTTGTGGACGCCGTAATGAAGGCCGTTTTCATATCAGCGCCGCCGAAACAGATATTTGTCGCCATGGATTCTGGGATGGCGGCAAAGGTCTTGGTGCCATTGCTCGGGTCAAAGACTGTGATGCCGCCATGCACCAGGGTACCAACACACACTTTTCCATCGATTTGTAGCGCGAGCGAATCCAGCAGATGGTCAGCCGCTTGGTCGCCCACCGCCCGTCCAAGAGAAAACCCGGCAGATGGGGCCACAGCGCCGGGCTCGGTTACATCAAAGGCAAGCAGCACACGCGGCGCCGTCAGCGCCACATACAGTGTCTTTTCATCTGCCGAGAGGCCAATGCCATTGGGCGTGTCGAGCGGATAGATGACCTCTCGCACCGAGGACCCATCCGGCAAGGCATAATAGACACCGCCATGGTCACGGTGGCGCGCCCAGCTTTTCCCCAAATCGGTAAACCAAAAGCCGCCAGAACGGTCAAACACGATGTCGTTAGGCCCTGACAGACGGTGGCCATCAACCTCAGAATAGAGGACCTCATGATCGCCGGTGGCGAGATCAACCCGATCTATCCGGCCACCAGCATAGTCCTTTGCAGTAGCAATAGGCGCGAGAATGCCGTCCATCTCTTGCCATTCAAAACCGCCATTGTTGCAGATATAGACGGCGCCATCTGGCCCAAGGGCCGCGCCATTTGGCCCGCCGCCGACAGTGGCAACCACCTCAGCACCGCCCGCTTCAGACCAACGGCACAGCGTTCCGCGCGCGATTTCCACGAACAAGACATCACCGTTGGGCAGAGCAATTGGTCCTTCGGGGAAGCCAAGGCCATCGGCCAAAACGCGGTATTCCATAAAAAAGCTCCTAGCGTGCACTAGGAGCTTAAAACGGTGAGCAGGCGCCCACCACTGTTAGATCAGAGCGGGACTAGCGTGATGCGCTGGCCGACAGGGCTTCAGCCACGTCGACCGCCAGCGGGCGTGTCTTATAACCTTCCTCAGCGAATTTTGCAGCGACGCTGCCATCCGTGTTCACGGCAATGACGATCGGGTGCGGGATGCCATAGGCGAAGCTGCCAGGCTCATATTTCTCATTGAGCAACCCGAGCGCGATAATGGTCTGCGACTCCGGATCTGAGAGCAGTTTGAAGGGCGCACTGGTTTCAGCAGCATATTTTGCCAATGCCTCTGGCGCATCATAGGTAATCACGGCAATCGAGTAGCCAGACTTCGTGATGGCATCGGCATGGTCAATAAAGTCTTGGGTTTGCGCTTTACAATAGGGGCACCAGGAGAGGGACCGGTTGAAAATAAGCACCGTGCCTTGCGGGCCATGCAAGTCGGCAAGCGTGTACGTTTTTCCATCTGCGCCTGTCATATCAGCGGCAAAACTCAGGGTTTCGCCAACCGCCGGGCCACGGTCTGTTGGGGACATTGCATCATCGGCAACGCTTGGAGCAGCAAGCGCCAGCGCGCCTAGAGTAGCAAGAACAAAAATTTTGAGACGGGTTAAGAGCATCCTAAGGCCTTCCTTTTACAAGAGACGGTGTCTGCCTATCGATTTTGGCGCGTCATTGCCACTCAGCCGTCATCACAAATCAGTGAGGTCGGCGCCTCAACTATAGACAATAGTAAACGAGGTAAACGAGACAGTAACCATATTTGAATACTTCTTCATTACATAAAATTGTTGGTAAATTGGCTAGCTCTATTTACATTTTGTTCAGGACACCTTCGTAATTTCCGTCATGTAGGCCGGCAGAATGGCCTGCCTAGAGTACTTGTACCAAGCTTGGAAGTTAGGAGAAATTACATGTTCAAGTTTATTGCAAAGCTCCGCAAGGACGAAAAAGGCGCCACCGCCATTGAATATGGCCTGATCGCTGCTCTGGTTTCGATCGCTGCTATCGGCGCGCTCGGTACCCTCGGTACCGAAGTGACCGAAGCCTTCACGACCGTTGGAACTGAGATCGGTGCAAATAACACCGTTTCGACCAGCTCTAACTAAGTACAGACTTACTTAGTCGCTCCATTAGGAGCAGACTTATCTGCGGCGTTGGTCAGAGATGGCCAACGCCGTTTTCTTTTGTGCTTTGGCCTGACTTAGCTTCGATAATCAGCATTGATACTGATGTAGCCATGCGTCAAATCGCAGGTCCACACCACCGCCAGACCAGCCCCAAGACCTAAATCAACGTCCAAGAAAATTTCGCTGCCTGCCAGATGCGCTGCCACGGGCGCCTCATCATAGCCTTCAACGCACACCCCGTTTTGTGCGACGGCAATACCCCCAAAGGCAATAGAGAGCTTATCGCGCTCGGCCGGCTCACCGGCTTTGCCAACGGCCATCACAACCCGGCCCCAATTCGCATCCTCGCCAGCAATCGCCGTTTTCACCAAAGGTGAGTTGGCAATAGCAAGCGCAACAGTCTTCGCTGACGCATCAGAGACGGCGCCCCCAACACGCACTTCAATCAGCTTTTGTGCCCCTTCCCCATCGCGCACGACTTGCAACGCCAAGTCATGACACACGGCAGTAAGCGCGTCCGTGAAAGCCGCCAGGTCAGGGCTTGGGCCTTGCTGCGTTGCGAAGACAAGCAAGGTGTCAGACGTCGAGGTATCACTGTCGACCGTAATGGCATTAAAGCTGTTATCCGCCGCCACACGCAGGGCCGCCTGCAAATCCTTTTGCGCAATTTTGGCATCGGTAAAGACGAAGGCAAGCATGGTTGCCATATCAGGCGCTATCATGCCTGAACCCTTTGCAATCCCCGTGATTGTGATTGGTCCATCCGTAGTCTCGAGCGAGCGGCTTGCGCCTTTGGAAAAGGTATCTGTTGTCCCGATAGCCGCCGCCGCCGACTGCCAAGTCGCTTCGGCATCACTGCCAAGCACAGCTTGAACAGCCGCATTGGCTTTATCCTGCGGTAAAGGCACACCAATGACGCCGGTAGACGCTAGATAAATCTGCTGTTCGCCAACCGCTAAGCCATCGGAAAGTAGCTGCACAATGCCCCGCGTTGCTTGCGCGCCGCGGCTGCCGGTAAAGGCATTTGAATTGCCCGCGTTGACCCATAGCGCCCGCGCTGACTGATCCGCCTGTAAGGCCCCCCGGCACCAATCGACTTCCGGTGAGCGGGTTGCAGATTGCGTCAGAACACCGGCCGCAACTGTCCCGTCAACAAGCGTTGCGAGCAACACATCGTCCCGGCCCTGATAGGCATATTCCGCCCGGCCGGTTTTCAAAGTGACACCGGGCACAGCGTCCATGGCTGGAAACTGCCGAGGCGCCAATGGCGATACGGGTAGTTTTTTCACACTCTTTCCATGTTTACGGGCCATGTTTATGGGCCATGTTTAGTAGGCTATGCAGCAGTCCTGATAGCGACATTGACACCTATAGGCCCGGTTCTTATCTCTGCAAAGGCCCCGGTCGATCATCTAAAGAAGAAAGCCCACCCATGCTCGCCTCCATCGGCAAACGCCTCTTTGGCTCTGCAAACGACCGCTATGTCCGCTCCATGGGCAAACTCGTCAACCAAATTAATGGCCTTGAGGAAAGCGTTGAAGGCCTGAGCGATGAAGACCTGAAAGCGCGCACCCCTTGGCTGCGCGAGCGCTTGGAGACGGGCGAAAGCTTAGACGATTTGCTGCCGGAGGCTTTTGCGACAGTGCGCGAGGCAGCAAAGCGCACTTTGGGCCAGCGCCATTATGATGTGCAGCTCATCGGTGGCATCACCCTGCATCGCGGCGAAATCTCTGAAATGAAGACCGGTGAAGGGAAAACGCTCGTCGCAACCCTTGCCGTTTATTTGAACGCGCTCTCCGGCAAGGGCGTCCACGTCGTTACCGTCAACGACTACCTAGCCAAGCGCGACGCAGAGTGGATGGGGCAAGTCTACGGCTTTTTGGGCCTGACGACCGATTACATCATCCCTGGCCGCAGCGATAGCGAGCGCCGCGCCGCGTATCAGGCCGACGTCACTTACGCCACTAACAACGAGCTGGGCTTTGACTATCTGCGCGACAATATGAAATTCCGCCTGGATGATATGGTCCAGCGCCCCTTCAATTTCGCCATTGTTGATGAGGTTGATTCCATTCTCATCGATGAAGCGCGTACACCGCTTATCATTTCTGGTCCCACTGAAGACAAATCCGACCTCTATGTCAAAATCGATGGCACCGTCAGCCAGCTCGCCCAAGAGGATTATGAAAAGGACGAAAAGGCCCGCTCCATCCTGCTGACCGAAGAAGGCCAGGAGAAAATCGAACAAATCCTAACAGATGATGGCTTGTTAGAGACGGGTAATCTCTACGACTTTGAAAACACCGCCATTGTCCATCACGTAAACAACGCCCTGCGCGCCCAGCAGATGTTCCAGAAAGACAAGGACTATATCGTTCGGGGCGGCAAGGTGGTCATTATTGACGAATTCACCGGGCGGATGATGGATGGACGGCGCTATTCCGATGGCCTGCACCAGGCTCTGGAAGCGAAAGAGCAGGTAGATATCCAGCCTGAAAACCAGACGCTGGCCTCCATCACCTTCCAAAACTATTTCCGGATGTACCCCAAGCTGGCGGGCATGACAGGGACCGCCGCGACGGAAGCGCAAGAGTTCTACGACATCTACAAACTGAACGTGGTGGAAATCCCTACCCACCGCGACATTGCGCGTAAAGATGAGGACGACCAGTTCTACCGCACGATGAAGGAGAAATACACGGCCCTCATCGAGGAGATAAAAGAGGCCCAAGGCCGCGGCCAGCCCGTCCTAGTCGGTACCGCTTCCATCGAAAAATCTGAGTTCATCTCCGAGCTTCTCAAAAAAGCAGGCGTCCAGCACAACGTGCTCAATGCCCGCTATCACGAACAAGAAGCGTTCATTATTGCGCAGGCTGGCCATTCCGGCGCAGTCACTATCGCAACCAATATGGCAGGGCGCGGAACTGACATTCAGCTGGGCGGCAACCTGGACATGCGGCTTGCCCAGGAAATCTCCGAAGACACCCCCGCCGATGAGCAGGCCATCATCACGAGCCGCATCACACAAGAAATTGAGGCCGACAAAGCCAAAGTGAAAGAGGCTGGCGGTCTCTATGTCATTGGCACCGAGCGCCATGAAAGCCGCCGGATTGACAACCAGCTGCGGGGCCGTTCCGGCCGGCAAGGCGACCCGGGCCGCTCGCGCTTTTATCTCAGCCTTGAAGACGACCTTCTGCGCATCTTCGGCCCGCAAACCCGCATGGATACCATCCTGCAAAAGCTGGGCTTGGAAGAAGGTGAAGCCATCATCCACCCCTGGCTCACCAAAGCCATTGAAAAAGCCCAAACTAAGGTTGAAGCGCGCAACTACGACATCCGCAAAAACCTGCTGCAATATGATGATGTCATGAACGAGCAGCGCAAAGTCATCTATGAACAGCGCAAGGAAATCATGGATGCGGACAATGTGGCCGACACAGTGGCCGACATGCGCAGCGAGACAATCGAAGACCTCATCGCACAATACCTGCCGCAAAAGGCGTTCGTCGAACAATGGGATGTGGAAGGGCTGCAAACCGAACTGGAAGACGTTTTCGGGAGCAGTTTCAGCCTGAACGACATGGTCAAGCAGGATGGGATTGACCCCGAGGAAATTATCGAAAGTCTTGGCAAGGAGGCCGACGCCCACATGGCCAAGCGGGCGACAGCGGCTGGCCCAGATGTGTGGCGCCAGGTTGAGAAGAGCTTGCTCCTTAACACCATCGATCACCATTGGAAGGAGCATCTGAGCACCTTAGATGCGCTGCGCAGCGTGATTGGCCTGCGCGCTTACGCCCAGCGAAACCCGCTCAACGAATATAAGTCTGAAGCTTTTGCCATGTTCGAAAGCCTGCTGGTGACAACGCGCCAGCAAGTCACCAAGGCCCTCGCCCGCATCAATGTGCAGATGGAAGAACCCCCGGCCATGCCGGAGCCGGCCGAGGCGCTCAGCGGCATTCGCGTTGAGCATTTGGACCCGTTGACCGGCGAAAATGAGATGGATGAAACTGCTCTGGCGGCGGGCGATACGGCTGTCCAGGCTAGCAGGCCAAGCGTAAAAGTAAGTCGCAATGCCCCGTGTCCTTGCGGGTCAGGCAAGAAATACAAGCATTGCTGCGGCGCGCTTTAGGGCCTGCGAACATGAGCAACAGCTGAACGAGGGTTTCAAGACCTGTTAAGCCACGCGCTGATATGGTCTTCGCACAATGTTGCGTAAAAAGGAGGTCTTCCATGAAGCACGTTATCACACTCACAAGCGCCGCGCTTGCTTTCACTATGAGCGTCGGCACTGTTCATGCTCAAAGCGGTCTTTTCTGGGAAAAAATTCGTTCCAATGGACAAAACAGCGTGCAAGTGACCGGCAGCGGACTTGCCGACCTTGATCGAGCAATTTCGCGCTCTTTGAGCGCACGGCTTGGCGAACAAGCAGGGTCAATTGCCGTGAACATTACACGTATTGACCTGGATCCCACCAAGCAAACACGGCAGCGTCGTCAAGTCTCCGTGCCCTTGGTTTCTGAGCAATTCTATGATGCACAAAGCACACAGTGTGGCCGCCAAACACTGCGCTACACTATGGCGCAAGGTTCCGTGTTCACGCAGTATCGGTTGCGCTATACGGTGACAGGGCCGCTGGTTAAGGACGATCGTGGTGAAGCGCGCGGGCGCGTCAGCGCGCCGTTTGAACAAGCCGAAGACCCCGTCATTTCTTCGCGCTGCGGCACCCAGCGGGCCAGCCAAGAAGACATAAGACGCCTGGGCGCCACCCGATTTCAGGAAAAGCAGCCGTTGGAGATTACGCGCGCCAGCTTGGCCAATGATATTGCACGCCAGATATCGGACGACCTGCGCATAAGGCAGCGCACAAGCCAGCGGCCCTAGTCCTCTGAATCATTCAGATTGATGGGTATAGTTTTGTCAGTTTGACGCGCG
>CAKZYD010000425.1 GCA_937884085.1 uncultured Sphingomonadales bacterium
AGCGAACGTATCCCAATCGAGACTGCCCTTGGCCGGGTCACCGCTGAGCCGGTCTCTGCCAGGCGCACGCATCCCCCGCATGATGTATCGGCAATGGATGGCTATGCCGTGCGGGCCGCCGATGTGACGCACTTGCCGATTACGTTGAAAGTCGTGGAAGCAATTCCGGCTGGCAGTATGCCGCAGCATTCGCTCTCGCCGGGAGAATCATCGCGGATTTTTACCGGAGCTGTTTTACCCAACGGGGCAGACACCATTGTCTTGCAAGAGGATGCTGAGCCAGCCGGAGACGGGTCGGTCTTTATCAAAGCGATTGAGCCGGAGCGTCATGTTCGCGTGAAAGGGCTTGATTTCGAGGATGGTGCGATTTGTGTGGCTGCTGGCGTCAAGCTCAGCCCGGCCAATCTTGGATTGCTCTCAGCGGCAAATGTCCCGTCCGTCCGTGTCTATTGCCAACCAACCGTCGCGTTTTTGTCCACTGGGTCAGAGCTCGTGCCGCATGGCCAAACCCTCGAGCCTGGGCAAATCATAAGCTCCAATGGCGTGTTGCTTGCAACGCTGGCGCAGCAGTGCGGTGCGAGGGCCATTGATCTTGGCCCAGTTGAGGATGATATCGAAGCCATACGCCGCCGGGCCAAGGCGTTCAGCACTGCATCTATTGCCGTAACAGTAGGCGGTGCGAGTGTGGGTGATCATGACTTGATCCAGCCGGCCCTCAAGCCCGAAGGCCTAGCCGTTGATTTCTGGAAGATCGCCATGCGGCCTGGCAAACCGTTGATTTTTGGACAGTATGCCGACCGCCCATTCCTTGGCCTTCCTGGTAACCCTGTGTCAGCCTTTGTCTGCGCACTCCTCTTCTTGAAGCCAATGATTGAACAGGCCAGCGGTCTCAATGTTGATCCCTCTCTCAAGGGTCTCAATGAACGGTTTCTCGCAGTGGACTTGCCAGTCAACGGACCGCGAATGAACTTTCTAAGGGCTACAGACGATGGCCGCGTCGTCACGCCTTTACCCATTCAAGATAGCTCAATGCTTTCGGCACTGGCTGCTTCGACCTGTCTTATCGTGCGGCCGCCAAAAGCGCCCACAGCAAAAAAAGACACAGCTGTTTCTATTTTGTCCCTAATTAGCACTTGATTTGCATTTGGAACTTAAATAGAACATAACCCCAACGCAGTCTTTGTGTGGCCTGGTTTAAAATCGTTGGGGAAATTGCATGTTAACACCGAAGCAACACGACCTTCTTTTGTTCATTCACAAAAGATTGGAAGAAAGTGGCGTATCCCCTTCTTTTGATGAGATGAAAGAAGCGCTTGGCCTTAAATCTAAATCAGGCATTCATAGATTGATCACCGCGCTCGAAGAGCGTGGCTTCATAAACAGGCTCGCCCATAGAGCACGGGCTTTGGAAGTGATTAAGCTGCCCGATGCCTACACCGCAAAGGCGGATGACAATGTTGTTGTCGGTCCCTTCAGGCTGAAGAAACAAGAGCCGAAAAGTGAAGTTGAAGTTCCTCTGCATGGCCGCATTGCTGCAGGTACACCGATCGAGGCTTTGGAGAATGTCGATCGCTTTGTCTGCGTTCCCCCGTCTATGCTCGGCAACGGCAGCCACTATGCCTTGGAAGTTTCTGGCGAATCGATGGTGGAAGCAGGCATCTTGGACGGCGATGTCGTGCTCATAGAGCGCTGCGAGAATGCGCGCGATGGCGAGATTGTTGTCGCGTTGGTTGATGATAATGAAGCGACATTAAAAACGCTGCGCCGCCGCGGCCCGGACGTTTTGCTTGTTCCGTCAAATGGTGATTACCAAACCCAGGTGGTTCCTGCTGATCGTGTGCGCATTCAAGGTCGGCTGGCTGGGCTCATGCGACGCTATTAGCGTTTTCCCTCAGGCGCCGCTGTCAGAAGGGGACGGTGGATGCCAGGGCCTATTGCCAGTTTGAGACGTGGTCTTGATGACGATTTCTTCTGCTTCTTGACTGCCTTCCACAAAGATGGTGGCGGGCGCGTTGGTGTCGAGCCAATGCTGATCGAGAGTTAGGGCGGCTGTGTCACAGCTCTTGTCGATTGGAAATGGGGCGATAATTATGTCTGCCGCGCTGCAGCTATCGCGCAAAGCTTCGCCGCTTTTTATGACATCTAGCCGGAGCTCATGACGGTCCGAACCCACTGCACTTTGCTTAGAATGGACGAAATACGTACAGCCCAGGCTGTCACAGCGGCCTTGCCTAGGCGGCAATTTCATCAGGCTGTTCTGACCGTTGGCTCTTGCCCATAGATCACTGACAAAGCTGCTGCTGCGTCCTTTTGCAAGTCCGATATCGCCCTCTTCGGTCAACAAAGCAATGCTTTTGCCGCTTTGATTGATGAGTATTGAAGGCCTTGGTCCAGGATCAGCAAAGAAAACCGCCAGACACAGTGGGATCACTGACAAGATCCTGACGCGGGATTTCCACAGGCATAGCCAGAGGAAGGCAAAGATCAACAACCCGTGGGTCTCCATGGAGAAGCGCCTTACAGAGAGAAGAGCGAAAGGCTGTTGGCTGATGTCTGTGGCAATCATGTTGACCAACGCAATGCCCTGCGCCATCATCCAGAAGGCCGGCTCAGACAGACCAAAGGGCATCAAAATCAGCCCAAGAAGGCCTGCTGGCATAATCACAAAGCCTGTGAGCGGCACGGCCAAGGCGTTGCCGGCCAAGCCATAGGTTGTGACTTCATTGAAGTGGTAGAGGCTGATAGGGAAAATCGCCAGCTCGGCCAATATCGTCGACGCTAAAACACCTGCGATATAGACAGCCGGTTTTCCCAGCAGGCCAGGCTTTGACCGGTACCGCGCTAGAGACGGCGCTATGGCCTCATAGCCAGCAATCAAGGCGATCACGGCTGCAAACGACATTTGAAAACCGATGTCCAACAGCGCTGAAGGCCGCATGAGCAACAAGACCATTGCGGCAAGCGCTGCGGTCCGCATGGAAATCGCATCTCTTCCAGTCGCAATGGCCAGCATAGCCACTGCGGCCATCAGCGCCGCTCGCTGTGCGCTGAGCGGTGCGCCGACAAGCATCAAATAAGCATACAACGCCAAACTCGTTGAGACCGCCGCGCATGCCTTCAGCGGCAATGTGAGCGCCAGTCGCGGCCAGATTGCCAAGCCCCGCCGAATAGCGAAAAAGACCAGCGTCGCAATCAAGGCCATATGCAGACCAGAGATAGCCAGCAAATGCGCGAGACCGGCTTGCCGGTAGGCATCGCGAAGCGTTTGACTAAGACCAGATCGATCACCCGTCAAAAGGGCAAGCGCGACGCCGCGCTCATCCGCATCTATAGCCTTTGAAATCGCAAACCGAACCTTGTCCCGCGCGCGGTCCCAGATCTGGCTTTGGCCAGCTATCGGTGCTGCAGTCAGAACGCTGATGGGGGAAACTGCATAGCCGGTTGCTCCTATGCCTTTGAAATATAGGGCGCGGCCAAAATCATATCCGCCAGGGTAAGACGGCTTGGGCAGCGGGGTCAGAACGGCCTTGATACTGATGCGGTCACCAATGCGCAGTGTTTCAGGTTTTTGCGTCCTTACGGTTAGCCGGATGCGATCCGGCAATATGAGCTCTTGGCCGGGGACTTTTGGGCCTACCAGGGTGATACGCCACCCACCTTCAACACGGCGCTCAATCGTCTCAACCGACCCCATGTAGACAGCTGCTGGCAACTCCTTTGCAATGAGCGGCTGCATTATGGACCGACTGTGGAGTTGGGCAGCGACAAACCCCGCTAAGATAAGCAGGAACGGCACCATAATCCTGCTTTTGGAACGCCATAGCGATGCCATTAGGAGGCCTGCGGAAAGCAGTGCAGCAGCACCTGCAATGGGTGGCTCAAAGGGGAGTGCGAAATAGCTAGCACTGCCGCACCCAAACATGACCGGCACCCAGTAGAGCAGCTGGCCACGCTGGGATGCTATGTATTTTTTAAATGTTTCAAGGGCACGTCTCCAGCGGGTGACGGGCGGGGTTTGCGGCTCATCAGGCGGCAAATCCGGCAGAGGGAGATGAGCTATCGAGGCCATGGTGCGTTTCGTTTCAGCACTTTGCGCGCCCTGGGCGTTGCCTAGAGACTAGCGGGCTACGACTGTGCATGCTATGCCTGCGCTACCGCATCCCAAGTGGTCGAGCGACCTAGACAGTATAGTCATTCCGGCCACTCATATCGGAGCAAACAGAAAAGGATTTGACCGCCTATGAGCGCTGGCGTTCGCACGCGTTTTGCCCCCTCGCCGACAGGGTTTTTGCACATCGGCGGTGCGCGAACGGCTCTGTTTAATTGGCTGTTTGCAAAGCACTTTGGCGGCCAGTTCCTCTTGCGGATTGAAGACACTGACAAAAAGCGTAGCACAAAAGAAGCAATTGATGCGATTTTTACTGGTTTGGAGTGGCTGGGCTTAAATCCTGACAGCCCTCCAATCTACCAATCAGAGCGCCTAGAACGGCATGCCGAGATTGCTCAGACATTGTTGGAGCAAGGCAATGCCTATTATTGCTATGCGTCCCCAGAAGAGTTGGCGACGCTGCGCGAGACCCAAAAGGCCTCTGGGCAACCTATTGGTTATGATGGCCGTTGGCGTGATCGCGATCCCAAAGACGCCCCAGTAGGCGTTGATCCGGTCATCCGTTTCAAATCCTCGAAACAAGGACACATCACCCTAGAGGATATGGTGCAAGGCGATGTTTCTGTCGCGTGCTCGGAGCTGGACGATTTAGTTATCCTGCGCGCAGATGGCACGCCGACTTACAATTTGTCAGTCGTGGTCGATGATCATGATATGGCGGTGACACATATTCTACGCGGCGATGATCATCTCACCAATAGTTTCCGGCAGCGACAGATATCCGATGGGCTTGGCTGGACCTTTCCAAAGACCGGTCATGTCCCGCTAATCCATGGACCAGATGGTGCAAAACTCTCCAAACGTCATGGCGCGCTTGGCGTTGAAGCCTATAGGGATATGGGCTACTTGCCGGATGCCATGCGCAACTACCTACTCCGCTTGGGATGGGCGCATGGGGATGAGGAAATCATTCCGACAGATCGCGCGGTTTCCCTCTTTGATGGCAGTGGCATTGGCAAGGGTCCGTCTCGGCTCGACTTTGATAAGCTTGGCCATGTCAACGGAACCTATTTGCGGGCTCTTGACGATGCCGCCCTTGCAACGGCCTCCCTCCCCTTTATCACAGATGTGCTCGGTCGGCCGCTTACGTCTGAAGACCAGGCGGTTTGGGAAAAAGCTATGCCCACCTTGAAAGAGAGGGCTGATACACTTGCCGGGTTGGCCGAGGCAGGTGATTTTTATCTGCGTGAACGCCCCATTCCACTGGAAGAAAAAGCGAGCAACATCATCAAAAAAACTGATCCAGAGCTGTTATCAGACCTTGCCGATTTGCTGGGAGGTGCGGCAGATTGGTCTGCTAGCGCTTTGAACGAAACCGTAAAAAGTTTTGCTGAGGCAAAATCTTTGGGATTTGGTAAGGTCGCGCAGCCTTTAAGAGCTGCAATATGCGGAAAGATGGCATCGCCAGGTCTGTTTGATGTGTTATACACTCTGGGCAAAGAAGAGTGTTTGGCGCGGCTAAGCGACCAAATATTGGATTAATTCAAGTTTAAGCGGTAAATCCCTGTCCTAGAGGGGTTGCATCGCACCCATTGCCTGTTTGAACGGGCTAAAAATAGCGGAGAAACGACATCATGAGCGAAGAAAGCGCAACATTCGCCATTAATGGCCACAATTTGGATATGTCCGTCATGAACGGGAGCGTCGGTCCGAAGGTCATTGATGTGCGCAAGCTATATGCACAGACCGGCATGTTTACCTATGATCCGGGTTTCACATCGACGGCAAGCTGCGAGTCAAAGATCACCTATATCGATGGTGACCAAGGCGTTCTGCTGTATCGCGGCTATCAGATCCAGGATTTGGCCGAGCATGCCAACTTCATGGAAGTGTGTTACCTGCTGCTCTTTGGAGATCTGCCGACGTCTGAACAGAAAAAGAAATTCATTCACGACGTCACCTATCACACCATGATCCATGAGCAGTTGAAGACGTTCTTCAACGGGTTCCGACGGGATGCCCATCCGATGGCAATTATGGTTGGCGTGGTTGGCGCTTTGGCGGCCTTTTATCATGATTCGACGGACATTAACGACCCCCATCAACGGTTAATCGCCAGCTATCGCTTGATTGCGAAAATGCCAACGATTGCCGCGATGGCGTATAAATATTCCATTGGCCAGCCCTTCGTGTATCCACGCAATGACCTGACCTATGCCGCTAATTTCCTGCAGATGACCTTTGGCGTGCCGTGTGAAGAGTATGAAGTCAATCCAACGCTGGAACGGGCCATGGACCGGATTTTCACACTCCATGCTGACCATGAGCAAAATGCATCCACATCAACGGTTCGCTTGGCCGGGTCTTCGGGCGCCAATCCATTTGCTTGTATCGCTGCCGGGATAGCGTGTCTGTGGGGCCCGGCGCATGGCGGGGCCAATGAGGCTTGCCTGAAAATGCTACAGGAAATCGGAACAGTAGATAAAATTCCAGAATTTGTTGCCCGGGCAAAAGATAAGGATGACCCCTTCCGCCTGATGGGCTTTGGCCACCGCGTCTACAAGAACTTTGATCCACGCGCCAAAGTGATGCGGCAGTCCGCTCATGAAGTGCTTGGCGAACTGGGTGTCGATGACCCACTTTTGGATGTGGCCATGGAGCTTGAGCGCATTGCGCTGGAAGATGAGTATTTCGTTGAGAAGAAACTCTATCCGAATGTGGATTTCTATTCAGGCATTATTCTCAAAGCGATGGGTTTTCCAACGACGATGTTTACCGTGCTCTTTGCGCTGGCCAGAACGGTTGGTTGGATCTCTCAGTGGAATGAGATGATTGAAGACCCGTTGCAAAAGATCGGCCGTCCGCGCCAGCTCTATACGGGTCCGACAGTGCGTGAATTCAAACCCATCATGCAGCGTTAAAACGCGCGCACGAAAGAACATAAAGCCGGGTTGTTAGCCCGGCTTTTTTTTAATCGTCTGAAATAATGGCTTGCACTGTCGCTTCAGCCGCCAGGTCCTGGCCGACATAGGCGCGGCAAGAAAAGCGGCGTACTGGGCCTCGGGCTTTTTCCAAAGCCACATCAACGCGCAGCATGTCTCCCGGTACGACCTGGCGCCTAAACTTAGCGCCGTCAATGCTCATGAAGTAAACCAGGTTATCGCCGGACCCTTCAGCAGACAAATGGTCCATTGTCACAACGGCGGCGGTCTGCGCCATGGCCTCTACAATAAGAACGCCCGGCATGACGGGCTTCTGCGGAAAATGGCCTTGAAAAAACGGCTCATTGGCCGTCACGGCCTTATAGCCGTAGGCGTGTTCCCCTTCCTTGATGATCTCTGCACGATCAACAAGGAGCATCGGATATCGATGCGGAATGCACTTCATGACCTCATTGACGTCAAGCGTCTTAAGGACCTCTGTCATGCTAACGCTCCGCGCGCGTATCTAAGATCAAGTCTCAGGGAGGGCGACCTTCAGTTTGGGCACTTCGCGGTTCAGTTCTTCGAGAACTTTCGTTGTCACATCGAGCGACTCTTTCATATCAAAAGCGACGTTCTTCGGAATTACCATATTGGCCTTCCGCTTTTGCATCAGATTGCGAACAATGGGACGGGCAAGACGCAAAATCTCTGATTCGGCTTGGCGGGCAGCCCGCTGCGCCGTAACTTGCTTGTTTTCTAACTCTGTCGCAGCCCGTTGACGGGACTGATCAAACTCAACCGCGCGGCGGTTGAAGTCTTCTTCCTTTAAGATGCTGCGCTGCTTTTGCAGGTTCTCAGCGTCAGTCACCAGCTTGTCTTTCAGCTGCTGCTCACGTGCTTTCACCTTAGCCATATAGTCAGCAATCTGGGCTTTTGCGTCTTTTCCAGCGAGCGAATCATCGACCAATCGCTGAAAATCAACCACCAGAATGGCTGCATTGGGCGTCGCTTGCGCCATTGCGGAGATCGGCGCCAGCAGGGAAAGACCCATCGCCAGGGCGACCGTTTTCAAAATTCGAGACTGTCGTAACATTAGAATTGTGTTCCTACGTTAAATTGTAGCGTTTCTGTTTCATCGACGCGCCTTACGACAGGCACGAATTCTCCAGTATTTGGGTCGATGACATCGCTAAGGAATGTGGCACTACCTTGTTTCTTAATTGCCCTGGCAAAATCGATGCGGAAGGGGCCAAATGGCGAATTCCATGACACCCCTACCCCAACGGAAATCCGAGGACTTGGCGAGTTTCCGACAATCGGATTCTGTCCAAAAACGAGGGAGTCCTGGCTGAGGGACTCCTCATTGTCAAGGCCCCAAACGCTACCGATGTCAACAAACGCGCTTGCTCTTAGCCCAAGCTCTCGGGCTGCCTCGCCCAGCGGGAATTCAAGTTCGGTCCCACCAAGATAGTATTTATTACCGCCTAGGTTATCATCAGTCACGATATCTCTTGGTCCAATACCGCGAATTCTAAAGCCTCGGATACGCGGTCCGCCCAAGAAGAAGCGGTCATTGACCTGAACGTCACGGTTTATGCCTTGGATAACACCGCCTTCCGCCCCGACACGCAGCACAAATCCGGCGAAAAGGGCTTTATAATAGTCATAATCGATACGTGAGCGTACATACCGGTCGTCCCCGCCGATACCTGCAAAATCCGTGCTAAACACTGCTCTTTGACCGCGCGTTGGCCGGATCGCGTTGTTGAGCGAATTGTAAACTAAGCTGAAGCCGATGGAGGACGTGATTTCTTCGCCAATGGCGTCGATAACGAAGGGCGATACGCCAGGCCGAAAAGTGTCGGTGGTAAACTCACCATTTGGGTCCAAAATACCGTCAGTGCTTGGAAGCCCATCAAAATCTAAAGCAATAGGATCAAGAAAACTATCTGGAACAGAGACGTCATCCAGGCGGAACGTGTAGCGCAGACCAAAGGAGAAAAACTCTGTTAGCAAAGTGCTGGCTTGCAAGCTGATACCTGTCGTTGTTTGGTCAAAGGAGCTTTCGTTCAGATTGTCGAGTGAGGAGCGGAACAGGTTAACCCCTGCCGACAGATTGCGGCCTAGGAAATAAGGCTCCGTAAAACCCAGATCAATTTGGGTTCGCCGCGAGGATAAAGTGAGCCCAACTGACAGGTTTTGACCCTGGCCACGCCAGTTCCTTTGCTGAATGCGAAAATCAAAGAGGAAATTCTCAAAGCTAGAGAAGCCAGCACCGAGGCTCAGTGAGCCTGTGGCCCGTTCTTCAAGATTAACTTCCAGGATGACCTTATCGGGGGTAGAGCCAGGCAGCTGTTCAATTTCTAGTTCCTCTTGGAAAAACCCTAGGCTTTGAATGCGCTGTTTAGAGCGCTCTACACGCGATAAATTGAAAGGGTCGCCTTCCTGAAGGCGAAACTCCCGACGCACAACGTCCTCAATCGTCCGTACGTTCCCGTTTATGTTGATCCGTTCAACATAAACACGCGGCGCCTGCAAGACCTGGAAGGTGATGTTCATAACCCGGTCTTTGCGGTTCCGGCGAATGCGTGGGCGGATATCGACAAACGCATATCCAAAGAGGCCCGCCGCGTTTGTCATCGATTCAATCGTATCTTCGATGAGTTTCGCATTGTAGCGATCACCCGCTTCCATCGGAATCAGGTTTTCAAGGATCTCAGGTTTAAGATCGCGGATTTCACTTTCGACTTCGATCTCGCCAAAATCGTAGATTTCGCCCTCTTCTACCGTAAAGGTCAGGAAGAAGTCTTTGCGATCGGGTGTGAGCTCAGCCACCGCGGAAATCACCCGAAAGTCCGCATAGCCCTCGGTAAGATAGAATTGCCGCAAAACCTCGCGGTCATAGGCCAATCGGTCGGGGTCATAGGTATCGTTGGAGCCAAAAAACTTCCACCAACGCTTCTCTGTGGTGGCGATCTCATCGCGCAGATCTCCGTCTGAGAAACGCCGGTTGCCCAGAAAGTTAATGGCTCTAATACCGGTTTTCTCCCCTTCACTGATTTCAAAAATCAGATCAACACGGTTTTGCGGAAGCTCAATGATCTTGGGCTCAATGATGGCGCCAAAGCGGCCCTTGTTGCGATAGAGTTCGACAATGCGCTGCACATCAGAACGGACCCGTGACCGGGTATAGACCGTTCGGGGCCGCATGCGGACTTCTTCAGACAAGTCCTCATTATCAAGCGCCTTATTGCCTTCATAGACGACGCGGTTGATGATCGGATTTTCAACGACGGTGACCACAACATCACCGCGGCGCACCCGAATCACCACATCAGCAAACAAGCCT
This sequence comes from uncultured Sphingomonadales bacterium, assembly GCA_937884085.1. Lineage (GTDB taxonomy): Bacteria > Pseudomonadota > Alphaproteobacteria > Sphingomonadales > CAKZYD01 > CAKZYD01. The sequence continues at coordinate 10,382 of CAKZYD010000425.1, forward strand.
GTGGCGAACAGGCGTTTGAAGGCACCATCAATGACGTCTTGGTCGTATGCTGTCCCAGGAACGAGCCCCACATACGTCCGCACCGTATCTGCCTCAATACGTTGATTGCCTTGCACGGTTACCGAGCGTACCACACCTGTCGCCTGCGCGAAGGCAGCTTGCGGAGCAAGAATTGCTGCAGAGCAGGTCGCCAACGCCATGGCAAACAACCCCCACAAAACATATGCCCGAAACGCTTTAAAAGAGCTCTGCGATTCCAACCCTACTCTGCCCTGATGTTATTAACACATGCGTTGTCCCCGCAGATGTGCACTCAGTAGCTTCAGCTCACCAGTTTGGAAAGCCCTTCCCAAACTTTAAGTGCCTTTAAGTCATTCCATGTGACGAAAAGTGAAGAGCCCAATACGGTTGCGAGGCCTGCATACATGGCCGCTTCCTGAGATTTAAGTGATGGTGGCCGTCGCCGCACGGCCTCATAGCCATAGAATAGCAAATGTCCTCCATCCAGCATCGGAATTGGAAAAAGATTCACCAGACCAAGCGAAATTGAGATGAAAGCCATGAACTGGACGAGGCTAATTGCACTGACGCTCGCGACCTCACCGGAGAGTTTCGCAATCCTAACGGGACCAGAGAGTTGGTCGACGGAAATGCGCCCTGAAACAATCTGCCATAGCCCATCCATCATGTTACCCAGCTGTTGCCAAGTCGCGATTGTGCCGTAGTAGAGCGCTTCAATTGGACCCCGCTCAATGAAGGCCGGGCGAGAGGCGTAAAGGCCAATCAAGCCACGCTCAAACTCATTGCCAAAGCGGTCGACTTGGCGGTCGAGCATTGGAGTGACACTTAAGGTTTTCGTCCCTTCACCACGCTGCACCGTCATCTCGATTTGCACATTCGGGCGAACAACAACGAAGTCCCGGACTTCTTCAAAGGTTTTAACGGTGCTGCCGTTGATAGCTAGAATGCGGTCGCCTGGCTCAAAGCCCGCCTCCTTCCCTGGGGAGGGGTCCAGGAGACTGGTAATCACAGGCTCCGAATAGGGCTGCCCAAGGGTCATGAAAAGGCCAGCAAACACTAGAATGGCGAAGAGAAAATTCACCAGAGGTCCAGCGGCGACAATCAACGCTCTTTGATAGAGCGGTTTGTTCTGAAACAGCTTCGCCTGTTCTTCAGGCGGTAAATCGTTAGGCAGTTGCGATGGTGTCGACGCCGCATTGGCATCGCCGGCAAACTTCACATACCCGCCAACAGGGAATGGCGCGATTTTCCACCGTGTGCCCAATTTATCTGTAAAGCCAATAAGTTCGCGGCCAAAGCCAATGGAAAACGCATCAACCTTCACTTTAAAAAAACGCGCCACGAGGAAGTGCCCCATCTCATGCACAAACACGAGGATGGTAATGACCACCAAGAAGCTGCCAATGGTAAATAATAGCGAAGGAGATGTGGTTGGGATGTCCATGAAAAAGTGGCTTCCTTTTAAATCGCCGTTCGCGTCTGCTTCAGCGCTGTATGTGCTGGTCAACTAAGGACTGGGCACATCGCCGCGCTTCCGCATCCAATGCTTTTATGGCTGGAAGGCTATCCAAAGGCCAGTCTTCCACAGCGTCCAGTGTTTCTTCGACAATTGTGACGATATCGAGGAACCCAAGCTTTTCGCTTAAAAATGCCTGCACCGCGATTTCATTGGCGGCATTCAAAATGGCAGGCGCCCCGCCCCCTTGGTCTAAGGCTTGGCGTGCAAGCCAGAGGCATCTGAATTTGTCGTAGTCAGGTGCAAAGAAATCAAGCCGGCCAACATCAGCCAAATCAAGCTTAGGCGAAGGCGTGTGGACGCGGTCCGGCCACCCGAGGGCATATCCGATAGGCGTGCGCATATCCGGACTGCCAAGCTGTGCTAATACCGAGCCATCTACATATTCGACCATGGAATGCACCACCGATTGCGGATGTACCAACACGTCCAGCTGGCTTATCTCAATCGGAAAGAGGAAATAGGCCTCTATCAGCTCCAAACCCTTGTTCATCATGGTCGCGGAGTCGACCGAGATTTTTGCGCCCATGGACCAGTTTGGATGGGCAACGGCTTCAGCAGGGGTAATGGTTTCAAAGGTCGCCCTATCGCGGGTCCTAAAGGGGCCGCCAGATGCTGTTAAAATGACTTTTTCAACGCGTTCCGGGCGCTCAAAGTCAAAGACCTGGAAAATAGCGTTATGTTCGCTGTCCACGGGGAGCAATGTGGCGCCTTTTTCCTTCAGCCTTTCGTTAAAGAAGCTGCCCGCGCACACGAGGGTTTCTTTATTAGCCAGAGCCACTGTCGCGCCCTGCTCAACAGCGCTTAACGTCGGCTCCAGGCCGGCAGCGCCAACAATGGCTGACATAATCCAGTCTGCGGGTTCACTAGCAGCATCAATCAGAGCCGATCGTCCTGCTGCAATCTCAATACCGCTGCCGTTCAGTGCATCCTTAAGGTCTGATGCCTTCTCTTCATCGCCTATGACAGCAATTTGAGGGCGGAGCTCTTTGGCTTGCTCGGCTAGCAACGCCGCATTGGAATGCGCCGTCAGCGCAACGATATCGTATTTGTCCCGCTCTCGGCTGATAAGGTCCAGCGTATTGGTGCCAACCGACCCAGTGGAGCCAAGGACCGATATCCTCCGTTGCCCGTCATTGGCGATACGACCATTTTGTCTTTGTGTCATACGGTAGAAACCCAGATGATGGCTGCGAGCACTGGTGCACAAACAAGCAGGCTATCTAGGCGATCAAGCACGCCGCCATGGCCTGGAATGAGTGTGCCACTGTCTTTAACGCCAAACCCTCTCTTCAAAGCACTTTCTAAGGCATCGCCCAGTTGACTGACCATGCTCAGCGCAAGGGCAGCGATGGCGATGGCCGCATAACTGCCCTCTAAATCAAAACCTGGCTTTAGCAAACAGGCTAAGCCGGCTGCCGATGCTAAACCACCGATTGAGCCAGCCCATGTTTTCTTAGGGCTAATCGACGGAAATATTTTTGGCCCGCCAATGAGCCTGCCAAAGGTATAGGCTCCGATATCTGTCGCCCAAACCACAACAAATAAAAAGGAAATGAGTAGGAGACCGTTAGGCTCTATCTGATCTCTCAGCCAGATCATAGCAAGCGAGGGTATGGCGATGTAGCACACGCCAAAAGCCATCCATCCCCAATCAGACCCAGGTTGAAGCAACCAAAAAAGCAGCAAAGTAGCGGCTAGTCCCAACGCTAGTCCGACACCGTAGAAAAGCCCAAAAAACAGTCCAACGACAAAGCAAGCTAGGGTCGCCGCAGAAAGTAGCGCAGCAATTGCATAGTTCTTCTGACCCCCATGCACCATGCTTTGCCATTCAAAGCACATGGCTATGGCGCATAGCCCGATGGCTATGGTCCAAACGGAACCGCCTAGATATAGCGCGGTCAGCGCCGCGCCGATCATTACGATGCCAGACAGGATCCGCGGCAAGAGATCCGAGGGCGATTTTTCCGCGGCGCTGCGCTGTTCCGGCGCGTCAGTTTGGCCCGACGATTGCTCAGACATGGCGGCAGAGGTCATCCTAGCGGCCGCCATAGCGCCGTTCGCGCTGCTGGAATTCATCAATGGCCTTGCCCAAGGCGCAGGCATCAAAGTCTGGCCACAGAACATCGAGAAAGACGAGTTCCGCATAGGCGGCTTGCCATAAGAGGAAATTGGATAAGCGCTGTTCGCCACTGGTGCGAATAATCAGATCTGGGTCCGGGATATGCGCGGTGAGCAGGTTATCGGCCACATGTGCGTGGGTGATATCCTCCGGCGCCAAATCGCCGTTCTTTACTGCGCTGGCCAAGGCTCTTGCCGCTTCAACAATTTCGCATTGGGACCCATAATTGAGCGCGATGCACATGTGCAGCCGGGTATTGTCTTTTGTAAGTTCCTCGGCTGATTCCATCAGTTTCAAGGTATCAGGCGCTAGACGGTCACGCTTCCCTATGAAGTGGAGACGCACATTCTTGGAATTGAGTTCTGCCACCTCTCTGCGAAGATAGTGGCGCAGAAGGTTCATGAGGTCGGTGACCTCATCGGCAGGCCGGTTCCAATTCTCTGAGGAAAAGGCATAGAGGGTTAAGTATTGCACGCCCGCTTCGATTGCGGCGGTCACACAGGTGCGCACGGCATCTGCGCCTTTGCGGTGCCCGGCAACGCGCGGAAGGCTGCGCTGCTTCGCCCAACGGCCATTCCCGTCCATGATAATGGCGATGTGGCGCGGAACCCGCCTTGTATCGCTTTCTAGCTGTGCCGCCATCATCTGTCGCACCGGGGTCAAACCTGCATTATTTCCGCTTCTTTATTCTCAAGCGTCGTATCGATTTCTTTAATATGCGTGTCGGTCAGAGATTGGACCTCATCTTCGAGACGTTTCATATCATCTTTTGAGATGTCACCGTCTTTTTCAGCCTTTTTAAGGCTATCCATGCCATCGCGGCGCACGTTGCGCACGGCGATGCGGGCTTGCTCGGCATATTTACCTGCAACCCGGCTCAATTCGCGCCTACGCTCTTCGTTCAATTCCGGCAAGGGCACGCGAATTGTCGTACCTTCACTGATGGGGTTCAGCCCCAAGCCCGCGTTACGAATGGCTTTTTCAACCGAGCTCGCGTTGGATTTATCCCAAACAGATACAGAAATCATGCGCGGTTCCGGCACGGAAATCGTCGCAACCTGGTTGATGGGCATATTGGAGCCATAGACCTCAACCTGAATAGGCTCAAGGAGGCTGGTTGAAGCACGGCCCGTACGCAAGCCACCAAATTCTGACCGCAAGTTATCCACAGCGCCCTGCATCCGTCGCTCTAAGTCTTTTTTATCGTACTCGCCCGCCATCGTGTTTTCTTTCTAAGTTTCCCCATGCACCAAGGTGGCCGTGCCATCCCCGCGCAGAACCATTTCCAGACTACCCGTCTCGTTCATATTATACACAACGATTGGAATGGCGTTATCACGGCAGATTGCGACCGCGGATGCATCCAAGACCCTAAGGTCATCATTTAAAACTTTGGTATATGTAAGGCTTT
>CAKZYD010000426.1 GCA_937884085.1 uncultured Sphingomonadales bacterium
CCTGCCGCTTCTCGCCCCCGAAAGACTTGCAGAGCAATATCCCCCGGCACAGGCTGACCTATTCATCGGGGTCGGCTATTCAAAGGTGAACACCGTGCGCGCTGCCCTCTTTGACCGGTTTCGAGCGGCTGGATACGCACTTGCCAGCTTCGTGCACCCCAGCGTCACATTGTGGCCAGGCACAGACATCGGCGAAAACGTCTTCATTTATGAAAACAATGTCATTCAGCCAGGGGTCACGCTTGGGAACAACGTGACCTTATGGTCCAACAATCATATCGGCCATGATTCCAGCCTTGGCGACCATGTTTTTGTCTCCAGCGAGGTCTGCATAGCTGGCAACACGCGCATTGGCGCACGGTGTTTCTTAGGGATCAATGCGACCATCCGCGATGGTATCGAGGTTGGGGATGGGTGCGTGGTTGGCGCAGGCGCTCTCATTCTCAGCGATGCAGAGCCAGACGGAGTCTATCTCGGAGCAGGCACAGAACGCCACCGCGTTCCCGCTAGAAAGCTACGTGGTCTATAGTCATGGGGCGCTGGCGAAAATTGGGACGTCTTTTAGACGGGCTTACGCTTGGCGGAGCCGCGACTGGGTTTGCCGCCGTTCCAACCGCTGTCCATCAAGGCGGCGATATCTATCGGGTTTTCATCTCGGCCCGAGATGCAGAAAACCATTCGCTGCCAGGGTGGTTCGATTTTAATCTCGATACACGCGAAGTCATTGCAGTCGCCGACGCGCCGCTGATGACCTTAGGCGCGCTCGGCTGTTTCGATGATGCAGGTGTTATGCCGACGTGGATATGCGACCATGAGGATGAGCGCTTCATCTATTATATTGGCTGGAACCAAGGCGTCAGCGTGCCCTTTCGCAATGCAGTTGGCTTGGCGAAAGAACAGGCGGATGGCACGTGGCAGCGGTGCTTTGACGGCCCCATTTTAGACCGCACGCCTCAAGAACCACATTTCGTGGCGAGCTGCGCCGTCATCAAACGCGGGGATACTTACTTCAATTGGTATTTAAGCTGCACCGGGTGGGAAGACAGCGGCAACGGGCCGACGCATCACTATCATATTAAGTGCGCGCACTCTCTGGACGGGGTCTCCTGGCAGCGCGATGGGCACGTCGCGATCGACTTTGCCCAAGGCGAATATGCCATTTCGCGACCATCGGTTTTAGAAGAAGCGGATGCTTCTTTAACAATGTGGTTTTCCGCCCGCGGAGCGCACTACCAAATTTTCCAAGCCACATCACTAGATGGAAAGCATTGGGAGCGCATTCAGGCCCCGGTTCTTACGCCATCTGAAGAAGGATGGGACAGCGATATGGTCTGCTATCCCTTTGTGTTCGATCATGAAGGAGACCGCTTCATGCTCTACAACGGCAATGGCTATGGCCAAAGCGGCGTTGGTCTCGCCGTGTTGGAGGCATAATAATGGCAACCGCGCCGCTGAAAACCATAGAGGCCGACTGGGACGCGGCTGCGCAGGCCATCAAGACGGATGGCTTTTATGTCATTCCAGGCGCTTTGCGGCAGTCGGAAGTCACCGCCACCATAAAAGCCATGGACAAGGTCCAGCGCGCCATTGAGCGGCATGTCGGCCAAGAACGCCTGGAGGCCGCTGGGGAAGTCGGTGTGCTGCGCTTGATGATGCGTTTTGACCCCTTCTTTTTCCGCTTCCTCGCCAACCCAGTTATCGCGGGCGCCGTCGACACCATCCTGAGCCCGACCGCCGTGTTACATTTGCAAAACGGGTTTGTTTTACCGCCCGCAAAGCCAGAGCATGCCGCCCTCTTCCAACGGCGCTGGCATCAAGACTATCCACGATTGATGAATGGCTATTTAGCGTCGCTGAATGCGCTCATTGCGGTGTCAGACTTTACCGAAGAAAGCGGTGCCACCCTGGTCATTCCTGGCTCGCAGCAAAAGCCGCGTCCGAGCGATACGGAACTTGAAGACAATGCCTTAGCGCTCACAGCGCCGGCTGGGTCGCTCATCCTCTTTGATTCAACCTTGTGGCACTGCGCCGGCGTCAATCACAGCAGCCAAAACAGAATGGGCATCAACCACCAATTCACCTGCTCCTGGTTTAAACAGCAGATTGATTATCCGAGAGCCCTTGGGGAGCCAGCCATCGAAGCCCTTCCCGAACGAAGCCAGCAAATGCTGGGCTATTTTACCCGGGTTCCAGCATCACTGGATGAATATTACCGCGTCGGCGAGGCGCGGCTTTACCGGTCAGGTCAAGGTTAGCACCGTCTCTGAATGGGGCTAACCATATCTTAAGCACACCGCGTCATAGCTTATTTACCATGTTGGTGAAGGAGCACGACGCGTGGCCAAGCGATTATTGATTACCGGTGGCGCCGGTTTTGTTGGGTCCAACTTTACCCAATACATCATGCAAAAATACCCAGGCTATGAAATCGCCATCCTGGACGCCATGACCTATGCTGGCTCTATCGATAATCTTCCCGCGGAAATGTTTTCCAACGAGCACCCTGGCTACAGCTTCTGGCATGGGGATGTCCGCAATCCGGAAATCGTCAATGCGCTGGTCGCTGGAAGTGATATCGTTGTCCACTTCGCGGCTGAAACGCATGTAACTCGATCCATCTTCGACAACCGCCATTTCTTCGAAACCGATGTGCTTGGCACACAGACTGTTGCAAACGCCGTGCAGCGGGCCGGCAAATCCATTGAGCGCTTCATCCATATTTCGACATCTGAAGTCTACGGTACAGCGGTCCGAAACGAGATTGACGAGGACCACCCTCTCAACCCGATGAGCCCTTATGCGAGCGCCAAATGCGGCGCCGACCGGCTGGTCTATAGCTATATGGCAACCTATGATATTCCGGCCGTTATTGTGCGTCCGTTCAACATCTTCGGCCCACGCCAGCACCTTGAGAAAGTCATTCCGCGCTTCATCACCTCTGTCCTGCGCGATGAGCCTATGACTGTGCACGGCAATGGCACAGCCGCCCGCGACTTTGTCTTCGTCGAAGACATTTGCCGCGCTCTCGACCTTCTTATGCACGCCCCCTGCGAACAGGTCTGCGGCGAGGTCTTCAACATCGCTACAGGCAAGCACTGGAGCATCAATGATATCGCCGAGGCCGTCTCAGAAGAGCTGCATGCGGTCGATGAGGCAAAAGTTGAAAACGTGATTGAACGCCCGGGCCAAGTGACCCGCCACACTGGCTGCGCACGCAAAATTACCGAGCAGCTTGGCTGGAAGCCGTCCGTCAGCTGGCGCGAAGGCCTGCGCCGAACTATCCGCTGGTATCAGGACAATGAACCGGTTTGGGATAAACAGGTCTGGCTGCGCAAAGTCCCTCTCAACTACACGCCCGGCGTCACTGAATATCATTAAACTGCAACGCTAGACACATATAAAGCCTTTGATTTCGGTCGATTTATCCCATAAGGCTAATATCGCGCCATAACGCTTGAGCACCAAGTTGGAGCAATCTCTAGGGTGAAACAGGGCGAACAGCTACGCCTTGCCGTTTTCTCTGGCAATTACAACAATCTACGCGATGGTGCTAATAGGGCACTTAATCGCTTGGTTGGCTATATGCTGGACATGGGCGCGGACGTAAAAGTGTTTTCACCCACCATCGGCAAGCCCGCTTTTGCGCCTGTGGGAGAGCTTTATTCGCTACCCTCCATCCCCTTTCCAGGACGCGGCGAATACCGGCTGGCCTATCGCTTTGGCGCGCAGACTTTTGGGGTGCTGAAAGATTTTGACCCGCACTTGGTACATCTCTCAGCCCCCGACATCATCAATCATAAGGCCAAAGCGTTTGCGAAAAAGCTTAATAGACCCGTTGTTGCCAGCTATCACACAGCCTTCGAAGCGTATCTGAAATACTATGACATCAGCTGGCTCGAGCCACTTACCAACATGATTTACCGCAGTTTTTACAATGGCTGCGACCAGGTTTATGTCCCATCAAGCGCTGTTGCCGCTCACTTGAAGCATCACGGCGTCGTGACGCCAATTTTGCCCTGGAGCCGCGGCATAAACTGTGATGTCTTCGCGCCAAATAAACATAGCCCTGCCTGGCGTATCGCCCATGGCATAAGTCGACACGTCCCCATCATCTTGTTTGTCGGTCGCTTGGTGAAGGAAAAGGGCCTCGCTCTCATGGCTGAAACCATGGCGCAGCTGAAAACGCATGACACGGCGTTCCAACTCGTCATTGCTGGCGCGGGCCCGGAGCATGACTGGGTGCGCGAGCATTTGCCGGACGCAAAAATGCTGGGGCATTTGGAAAGAGAGCAGCTGAGCGCAGCCTACGCCAACGCGGATATTTTTTTCAATCCGAGCGAAACCGAAACCTTCGGCAATGTAACGCTGGAAGCTATGGCAAGCGGTCTGGCCTGTGTTTGCTCCAAGGCAGGTGGCACGACAGACTTGGTGATAGACGGCCAAAACGGTGTGCTGGTCGCACCCGGCGATGCCCCTGCACATGCCGCTGCTCTGACAACGCTGCTGGAGGAACCGGCACTAAGAGAAAGCTACGGCACTAAAAGTCGCCAAATGTCTCTGGAACGCAGTTGGAATGCGGTCATGGACGAGCTGCTGGGGCATTATGAAACACTGCTGAAACACTGGTACCCCAAAGCTCAGTTCGCAATGGGTCGGCTATCCGCCGAGCAAGAGACGCGCGTTCGAGCATGAAAATCATTGATATTGCAGAGTTTTACGCGCGCGAAGGCGGCGGCGTGCGCACATATATACACCAGAAGATGGAAGCAGCGCGCGCGGCTGGCCACGAACTCACCATCATCGCGCCAGGCCCGGAAACGCGGCTTGAAGAAACCGAACATGGCCGCATCTGGTGGGCCCGCGCTTTTCAATTACCGATGGATAAGCGCTACTTCCTCTTCACGAAATCCGCCGATGTGCACCAAATTTTGGGGGAAGAAAAACCCGACGTGATTGAAGCGTCCTCCACGTGGCGCGGGGCTTGGATTGCCGCGCGTTGGCCTGGCAAAGCCGTTCGGTCTCTCATTTTACACCAAGAGCCAGTCTCTGTTTATCCGCACACCTTGTTTGGCAATCTTGTTAACGAACAACGCATCGATGCCATGTTCAGCCTGTTCTGGAGCTACCTGCGCCAGCTAAGCCGCCGCTTTGATACCTCTGTTGTAAGCGGAGACTGGCTGGCAAACCGCTTTGCCAGCTTTGGCATGCAACGGCCTGCGGTCATCCCATTCGGCATCATCAAGCAGGATTTTTCCCCAAGTCTAAGAGATGAAGGGCTTCGGGCCAGCCTTCTGCAGGCAATGGACCTAGACCCAAATCGAGCCCGACTTTTGGTCAATGTGAGCCGGCACCATCCTGAAAAACGTTTGCGCACAGTCTTTTCAGCTGTCCAGAAGGCAAATGCTCAACACCCAACGGGCGTTCTACAAATCGGCGCAGGGCCTTTTGGCAAACACGTCAAGCGCTGGGCCAAAGGCGCTGCAAATATAAACCTAGCGGGCTTCATCCAAGATAGGGCCTATTTGGCGCGCGTCCTAGCCAGCGCAGATGCCATGATCCACGGCGGCGCTGCGGAGACATATGGTCTTGTCATGGCCGAAGGACTGTGTTCTGGCCTGCCCCTTATCACGCCGGATGCCGGCGGCGCTTTTGATATGGCCGGCCCAGGCTATAGCGAAGTCTATCGCACTGGCGATGCACCTGCGGCTGCGCAGGCTATTGAGCGATTGTTCTCACGCGATCAATCCAAGCTGCGCAGCAACGCCGCACAAGCAGCTGAACATAAAATTTCCGGACATGAGGATCATTTTGCCAAGTTATTCGCGCACTATCAGGACCTGCTGACCGCGACGTCTTACAGCGAAGGCAACGCAGCGGTGGTACCAGCATAATATGACCACCGGAGCGACTCATTCAAAGCTACAGACTCTCAAGCGCCTCCTCGAGCAGCCTGTTGCGAAACACCTGCGGACCGCAATGCGCATTGCCATAGTCTTTGCGGTCTTGGGACTTTTGGCAAAGCGCATCGGCGATATCGGCTGGCCAGAGATCGCGCGAAACCTTCCAGGCTCCGCCGCTTTCTTTGTTATTTTTGCGCTGCATTATTTCGTCCAACCCATCGGTGAATATATCATCTACCGTTATCTCTGGAGCCTTAAGAGACGCTCCGATTTCACCATATTTATGCGCAAGCGCGTGTTTAACGCCGCGGTCGTTGCTTATTCGGGCGAAGCGATGCTGTATCTGTGGGCACAGGCAAAACCGGAGCTAAAGCCCTATCGCAAACTCTCAAATATCAAAGACAACCTCATCCTATCGGCGTTGGTTTCCAATGGGCTTACCGTCATCATGGTGCTGTTTTTCATGATGACCAGCCAGATGGAACGCTTTTTCCACGTTGCGCCGGATGTGCAGCTTTATATCGTCGTCGCGGCTATAATCGCGATTTTATTGACGGTGACGGTTATTCGATTTCGCAGCACAATTCTGGAAATTTCAGCTAAACAAACCCGCACTATTTTCGGTGTCCACAGCATCCGCATTTTGATTGCTTTTGCGCTGCAAGTTGCGATGTGGGCCACTGCGCTGCCGATGGTGCCCTTGGAAACCTGGCTTGTCCTGGTAACGCTGCAGTTGGTGCTCACCCGTATTCCATTTCTGCCCAACCAGGACCTCATTTTCCTGGGACTAGTGTTGTCAATTTCCTCCTTCTTAGAAGCGTCAGACCAGGCAGTGGCTGGCGCCTTTTTAATGATTGGCGCATTGACCCAAGTCAGCCACTTGTTTTCTTTCCTTGCGACCACATTTGCTGGAGCAAGGCTGGACACATTTCGCGCGCTTTCCGCGCAGCAGCCCACACGATAAGATACTCACATCTATTAAGAGAAAAGTGGTGACGCCATGAAAGTCGCGCTAACGCATTCAACTCGCTATCACTATGATAAAGTCGTTGGTCTTGGCCCGCAGGTCATTCGCTTGCGCCCTGCTCCGCACTGCCGCACGAAAATTCTATCTTATTCGCTCAAGATCAAACCACACGACCATTTCCTCAATTGGCAGCAAGATGCATTTGCCAACTACCTTGCACGCGTCGTCGTTCCAGAAAAAACCAAATCCTTCGAAGTCGATGTTGATCTCATTGTCGACCTGGAAGTCATCAACCCGTTCGACTTCTTCTTAGAGCCGGATGCGGAGACTTTCCCTTTCGCCTATGACGAAGAGACCAAAAGCGAACTCAAAGCCTATCTCGAAGTGACCGAAGACGGGCCCTTGCTCAAAGAGTTCTTGAAAGACGTCGACACGTCCGAACAGAAGACAATCGATTTTCTCGTTGCGCTGAACCAGCGTGTGGAAGCCGCCGTTGATTATGTCATCCGCATGGAACCGGGCGTTCAGACGTGTGAGGAGACGTTGCAGCGCGGACGTGGCTCCTGCCGCGACAGCTCCTGGCTTTTGGTGCAGGTGCTTCGCCACCTTGGGCTCGCAGCACGCTTTGCCTCCGGCTACCTCATCCAATTAACGCCGGATAAAAAGGCGCTTGATGGTCCGCAAGGAACCGACCATGACTTTACAGACCTACATGCCTGGGCAGAGGTCTATCTGCCCGGCGCTGGCTGGATTGGCCTTGACCCAACCTCCGGCTTGTTAACGGGTGAAGGGCATATCCCGCTTGCCTGCGCGCCAAAGCCAACCGGCGCAGCGCCCATAAGCGGCACTGCAGATGACGCCGACGTCGACTTCTCCTTCGATATGAAAGTCACGCGGCTGAATGACGGGCCGCGCATCACCAAACCCTTTCCAGATGAGATGTGGGCCGACATTGATGCCCTCGGCGATAAAGTCGAGGCCGCCCTAACCCAAGGGGAAGTGCGTTAGACCACGGGCGGAGAGCCCACCTTTGTCGCCATTGATAATGTCGATGAAGACGAGTGGAACACAGAAGCGGTTGGCCCGACGAAACGCGATTATGCAGACACGCTTATCCGGCGATTACGCGACCGTTTTGCGCCCGGCGGCCTGCTGCACTATGGCCAAGGCAAGTGGTATCCGGGCGAAAGCCTGCCGCGCTGGGCCTTTGGCCTATATTGGCGGGCCGATGGTGAGCCCCTATGGCAGGATGAATCCCTGATTGCTGAGGAGGGAACGCCGCGGAACGACACGGTAGAGGCGGTCGAAACCTTTACGCAGACACTGGCGGATATGCTGGAGCTCAATCCGGATTTTGCCCAGCCTGTGTATGAAGACCCGGTGCCGTTTATGGGCCAGGAAGCGCGGCTGCCGTATAATGTAAACATTGCCGAGAACAAGCTCGACAACCCAGAAGACCGTGCCCGGATGGTTCGCGTGTTCAACCGCGGTTTAAGGGCGCCGACGGGCTATGTGCTGCCCATTCAGCGCCAACAGGATGTGGACCGCGGCGGCTGGCGCTCAGAGATGTGGCGGACACGGCGCGGCAAACTGTTCTTGTTGCCTGGCGATTCCCCCGTTGGCTTCCGGCTGCCGAGTGAAGCGCTGCCCTGGGGGCCGCAAGCAGCCTATCCGTTCTTCTTCCCAGCAGACCCGTTTGCACCGCCTGCGCCGTTGCCGCAGCGCCAATTTCCTAGAACGCGCAGACGCGGGCCATCGCGCGCCCAAATTCAACAGCAGCTTCTTGGTCAAAGCGGACCCGTCAGGACGGCAATGTCTGTAGAAGTGCGCAACGGCCATATGTGTGTCTTCCTGCCACCCACAGAGCAAGCGGCAGACTATATCGACCTGGTTTATGCCATTGAGGCGACTGCCGCCAAATTAGGCCAGCCGGTGCATGTGGAAGGCTATATGCCGCCGACAGACACACGCCTCAACGTCATGAAAGTCACGCCAGATCCGGGCGTGATTGAGGTCAACGTGCAGCCTGCAAAGAACTGGAGCGAGGTGAAGCACATCACCACCGAGCTCTATGAAGAAGCACGGCTCAGCCGTTTGACGGCGGAAAAATTCATGATTGATGGGCGCCACACCGGCACAGGCGGTGGCAACCATGTTGTGTTAGGCGCCGCCAAAGCGGAAGATTCTCCGTTCTTAAGGCGTCCAGATTTGCTCCGGTCGCTCCTCACCTTCTGGCAGCATCACCCAAGCTTGTCCTACCTGTTCTCAGGGCTCTTTATTGGGCCAACGAGCCAGGCACCCCGCATTGATGAGGCGCGGACGGACAGCCTCTATGAGCTTGGCCTCTCGTTTAAGGAAATCGACCGCCTGGCCCTAACGGACGGCGAGATAAAGCCATGGACGATTGACCGGCTGCTGCGGAATATCTTGATTGATTCCAGCGGCAACACCCACCGGACAGAGATTTGCATCGATAAGCTCTATTCGCCTGACGGTCCGACCGGCCGCCTTGGACTGGTTGAATTCCGTAGCTTCGAGATGCCCCCGCACCCGAAAATGAGCCTGGTACAGCAGCTCCTCTTGCGCGCGCTTATCGCGCGCTTCTGGGAGACACCGTATCGCGGCGAGCCAATCGACTGGGGGCTGGAGCTGCATGACAAATTCATGCTGCCACACTTTATTTGGCAGGATTTTCGCAAGGTCTTAGCCGATCTGAAAAACCATGGCTTTGACTTCAAAGAAGCGTGGTTTGAAGCCTTTACCGATTTCCGTTTTCCTTTGTATGGCGAAATCAACAAATCAGGCGTCTCGCTGTCGCTGCGGCAGGCGCTTGAACCATGGCATGTGCTCGGCGAGGAAGGTGCTATCGGCGGCACTGCCCGCTACGTGGATTCCTCGCTCGAACGTCTAGAAGTCACCGTCCGGGACTTTGACCCCGTCCGTTATGTTATTGGCTGCAATGGCTACCGCGTGCCGCTTGTCAAAACACAGGCAACGGGCACTTATGTGGCTGGCGTCCGCTTTAAAGCGTGGCAACCAGCGCGCAGCTTGCACCCCACCATGCCCATCCACGCGCCCCTCTATTTTGATATTTATGACAAGATGAACGGGCGCTCAATTGGCGGCTGCTCCTATTATGTGGCGCATCCCGGTGGCCGCAGTTTTGAGACCTTGCCGGTCAATAGCTACGAGGCTGAAGGACGTCGACTTGCCCGCTTTGTGGATGGTGGTCACGCAATTGGAAATATGTCGGCCCCAATTGACCTACCTCAAGACAGATTTCCCACTTGTCTAGACTTACGTTGGAGCTAATCTATTCGGCGTATGTATGGGTATTAGGGCTTTGCTGTGCCATCACAAGCGCCGTCAAATTTTGCACTTTCGAATTTAGACTATTGTGCACTCGACAACCGCGATGAGTTGCTCAACGAGGCTGGTCAGTTACGGCCGCATTGGGCGACGTTTTATGAGGACCCACGGGGCCTGAACCCTGCGCTGGCGGCGAGCCGCAGTGCGCGGCTTGACCGTGCTTTGCTTGAAAACGCGCTGACCTATGCGGTCACCGACAGCGCTAACCGCAGTTCGGCAAGGCCCTTATCCGTTGATCCTATCCCGTTGATATTGGCTGAGGAGGATTGGCACCTTCTAAGCAAAGGGGCGCGGCAGCGGGCACTCTTGCTCAACGGCGTGCTAGCCGACCTCTATGGGGAGCAAAAACTGCTGAAAGAAGGACTGTTGCCGCCTGCGCTGGTGCTTGGAAACCCGGGCTTCATCCGCGCCGTTCATGGCGTGAAGCCGCCGGACGACATTTATCTCCATTCCTTTTCAATGGATGTGGCCCGCGGGCCTGACGGTAGCTGGTGGGTTTTGCGCGACCATAGCCAGGCAACCGCAGCAAGTGGCTTTGCGCTCGAAAACCGCATCCTGATGGGTCAGCTTTACCCAGAAATGACGCGCGAGCTCAATGTTCGCCGACTGGCCGAGTATTTCCAAACTTTCCAAGAGCAAATCGCAGCTCTGTCGGGAAAGGAAGAGCCTCGGATTCTTTGCTACACAAGCGGGCCGAATGATAGCCGATATCTCGCACAAGCCTATTTGGCGCGCTATCTAGGCTATACCATGGCCGAAGGCCCTGACCTGACCATGCGCAATGGCCGTGTCTACATCAAGACGCTGGACGGCCTGAAACAAGCGGATGTTTTGCTGCGGCAAGTCGATGCCTGGCAGTGTGACCCCCTAGAGCTCGACGCAACATCGAATGTCGGAGTTCCAGGCCTTGTTACTGCTGTTCGCAACAATGGCGTCAAGGTTGCAAACTCGCTTGGCAGTGGGCTTGTGGAAACTAACGCCTTGGCTGGCTTTATGCCGACCCTGTGCGAGACGGTCCTGAACGAAGACCTGCGTTTGCCAAATCTTGCGACTTGGTGGTGCGGCGAAGCCAGCGCAGCCGACTATGTGCATGAAAATTTCGATGCACTTGATATTGGCCCGGCTTTTGATGGTGACAGACAAACCCATCGCGCCTTGCTGGAATGCCCCCGCGACAAGAGACGCGCATCTCTAAAGGACTATGGGGACCGCATCATTGGTCAGGAGCGCATGGAGCTTCCCACAACCCCTGTGCAGGGCGGGGACGCCCTTCTGCCTGCCCCATACATTCTCAGGCTATTTGTGACGGCAAGCACCGATGGTTTCAACGTGATGCCAGGCGGTCTGGTGCTGAGTGGGCAGCCCGGCAGAAATGCCTCAACAGCGGATTTTTCGCCAACGACCATGAAAGACTGCTGGACATTAGCGCCAGAACCAGAACAGCGGGTCACCTTGCTGCCACGCGAAGACGGCTTTGTAAAAATACGCCGGACAGGGAAAGACCTGGCAAGCCGCGCCGCAGACAATCTATTCTGGCTTGGCCGCTATACCGAGCGCACAGAAGCGACGTGCCGCTTGATGCGCACGGTCATCGCCGCGCTGACGCAAGATGGACAAATCGCTGCCGACCCCGCTGCCTTGGCAGCGGCTGCCCTGCCTATTATGCGCCGGGCTGGCTTAACCGAGGCCAAAAAAGGCAAGCAGCCCGAAGCGTTTCCCGATCGCTTGCGCCGTATCGCTGCCGACCCAGAAATCGGCTATGCGCTGCCAAATTGCGTCAATGGCGTGCTTGGGACCGCCGGACGGATTCGAGACCGCCTACGCCCGCCCACATTCCGAACCTTGCAAAGGCTGCAAGATGAACAAACGCGGCTCAATGCACTGAGCCAAAAGCAGGTTGATTTGATGACGGCGCTTCCAGCGCTCGATGACATGATGATTTTGCTCAATGCCTTTGCCGGCCAAGCGCAAGAAAACATGACGCGCAATTCAGGATGGTTGTTCCTCGACATGGGCAGACGCTTGGAACGCGGGCTCCACATGATTGAGATTATTGCCCAGTTGCTTGTGACCAGCGGGAAAATGCGCGATGGCAGGCTGGTCTTACTGCTCGATCTTGCTGACAGTTTTATGACCTATAGGTCCCGCTATCTCACGAATCCGATGGTGGCTCCGGTACTCGATTTGCTGCTGCTGGATGAAACAAATCCGCAGTCCATCGCCTTTCAGCTGGCTCAGATACACAGCCATTTAAAAAAGCTGAAAAAAGAACCTGCGGTGATGCTACCGCCAGAGCGCCATCTGATTTATGGATTGCTAAGTCGGCTAAGGCTCGCAAAAGTCACGGAACTGAGCCAGGCTGATAAAACCGGCTCCAGGCCGCAACTGGCAGACCTTCTTAATAACTTTCAAGGCGCGCTATTAGAGTTTGGACCGACAATAGCCCGCAGCTATTTCAGCCATGCAGAGATCGTAAGAAATTGCACTAAGCCTGGTATTCAGGTTGCCGAAACATGAGTCAAAAGCGAACGCGGGTTCGACGTTTTGATGTGCATCACAAAACGACCTATAATTATACCCAATCCGTATCTTTATCGCAGCATTTCATGCACTTAACGCCGCGTTCAACACCCGGGCAGCTTGTCGAAACAAGCTCAATTACAACGTGGCCTGAAGCGGCCACATGGCGCGAAGCAAAGGATTTTTTTGGTAATAAAACAACACTTGCCAGCTTGGATGAGGAGCATCTTCAAACTGTCATTGAAATGCGTAGTCGCGTCACTGTTCAGCCAATCGCAGTGCCGGACCCGGAGAATACACCCATCTGGACCGACATCATCCAGCAACTTTCAGAGATGAGCAGCGAGGATTGTCTAAGAATTCGCCAATATTGCTATCGATCACCAAAGATCCGATTCAATCGTGAAGTCCTAGCGCTTGCCCAGAGCTTCTTTCCGCCAGAGACGCCCATTTTGGTCGGCGCAATGAAGCTGATGGACCACATCCACAAGAGTTTTACGTATGACGGCGAGGCAACCGAAGTCGACACGCCGATTGAAGACGTTCTGCGCCTGCGCCGCGGCGTGTGTCAGGATTTTGCACATCTCCAAATCGCTGGCCTGCGGTCGCTTGGTTTGCCGGCCCGGTACGTCTCTGGATATCTGATGACGCACCCGGCAGAGGGAGAAATGAAGCTCCAAGGCGCGGATGCAAGCCATGCCTGGGTTTCAGTCTGGGTGGGCGAATACGGGTGGGTTGATCTTGACCCAACCAACAATCTCATTGTGGATGATGAACACATAACGCTTGCCTGGGGACGAGACTATGCCGACGTTAGCCCAATCAACGGTGTAACATTCGGCGGCGGTGACCATAGCGTCCGCGTTGAAGTAGACGTCGTGCCGTTGGAACGCTGAAAATCCTCTTTTTGGATACAATCAGTACTCCTAGGGAGCTATTGGATTTCTTTTAGAACAGTTTTGACGTAAACAGGAGTTTCTAGCGCTATCAGGGAAAACGGATGTTAATTCCGGACACGGGACTTTTGGCGGAATATGATAGCGGACCTTTCTTTGATGAAATGTTCGGCAAGGGGGGTGACCGCGCCAGCAAATGCCGACGCATCATCGGCCACTTGAATGGCATGGATCTTAAGTCCTTTAAGCGGCGCTCCAAGGCGGTAGACAAAGAACTGCGCAATCTTGGGATCACATTTACCGTCTACAAAAACGCAAAACAGATTGACCGCGTTCTTCCTTTTGACGCGATACCCAGAATTATCACTGCTTCAGAGTGGAAAAAGATCGAGGACGGCGTCATCCAACGCGTCGCGGCGCTAAACGCTTTTCTTGCCGATATTTATGGCAAGCAACACATCCTCAACGACGGCGTTGTGCCACGTGATTTGGTTGTGAAGAACAAGAATTACCGCGCCTTAATGGAAGGCACAACCTTACCGCACGACACGTGGGTCAACATCTGCGGCACTGACTTGGTGCGCGGCGATGACGGTGCTTTTTACGTGCTGGAAGACAATGCACGCACGCCGTCTGGGGTGAGCTATGTGGTTGAAAACCGGCATCTGACGCAAAGAACCTTCCCTGATTTGATGCGCGGCATCAAAGTTCGCCCTGTGTCCGATTATGGGCTGCGGCTGGTGGAAGGATTATCGCAAATGTGGCCGGGCGGCGCTGACCATGCGGAGGTCGCCCTGCTGTCTCCAGGGGTGTTTAATTCAGCCTATTTTGAACACGTCTTTTTAGCCCGCGAAATGGGCGTGCCACTGGTTGAAGGCCGCGACCTCCTGGTGGAAGACGATAAAGTTTTCATGCGCACCACAGGTGGACTGCAACGCCTGAATGTCATCTATCGGCGCATTGATGATGATTTTCTAGACCCAGAAGTATTCCGAGAAGATAGCCTGTTAGGCGTCCCAGGGATTATGCGCGCCTTCTTTAAGAAGAATGTCATGCTGGCCAATGCCATTGGCACGGGGGTCGCAGATGACAAAGCGATCTATGCCTACATGCCGCGCATTGTGAAATACTATTTGGATCAAGACCCAATCCTCAACAATGTGGAAACGCATATCTGCCGGGAGAAAGACGCCCTACTTTATACCCTCGACAACATGCATGAGATGGTGGTCAAACCCGTTGGCGAATCCGGCGGCTACGGTGTCGTTATCGGTCCGCGCGCAACCAAGACGGAACTGGCCAAGGCGCGCAAGAAGCTGAAAGCCAACCCGTCTAATTTTATCAGTCAGCCGGTCTTGCAACTCTCTACATCTCCAACCCTCACGCGCACCGGCGTCGAGCCACGCCATGTTGATCTGAGGCCGTTTGCCATAACCGGCGACAGCACATGGGTATTGCCCGGCGGCTTGACCCGCGTCGCCCTTAAAAAAGGCTCGCTTGTGGTAAATTCCAGTCAAGGCGGCGGCTCAAAGGACACCTGGGTCCTTGCATAATTTGCTGAGCAGGCAAGCCGAAGCCATCTTCTGGATGGCACGCCAAATCGAGCGCTGCAACAATGTCGCGCGCGTTTTAGATGTCACGGCCAGTTTTGGACGCGAGGATGACAGCGCAAACCCCTGGTCGGCAGTGTTGGCGCTCTATTCAGACGAAGCTGTTTTCGACGCCCGCTATGCAGAGCGCCGCGCCGAGGACATTGTCTATTTTTATACTTTGGACCGGGAAAACCCAAATTCGATTATAAACAATGTTGGGTTTGCACGCGAAAATGCGCGAGCATTGCGGCCACTCCTATCGACGGAAATGTGGACCCAACTAAACGTTTTCAACAGCACCTTGCTGCAGACAAAACGAAGCCAACTGCGCGATGAAAAAGTGTCAGACTTTTGTGCAGAGGTGAAACGCAATTGCCAAACCCATGGCGGGTTGGTCGCTGAGACACTGTTCCGGGACGAGGAATGGTACTTTTACGGCATTGGCCTCAACCTGGAACGAGCCGATCAAACAACGCGTCTGGTTGACGTGAAATATCACATTCTGCTGCCGTCTAACGCCAAGGTAGGATCACAAGTGGATGTGAGCCAGTGGAATGCGGTTTTGCGCTCCGCCGCCGGATTTCAAGCTTATCGACGGGTCTATCACCGTGGCCTAACCGGAGAGAAAGTCGCCGCCTTTCTTCTGCTGGACCAAAGGCTGCCGCGGTCCGTACGGTCAACAACCAATCGCGCGTGCAAACTGCTAGAAAAGCTCATCGAACGGTATCAGCTGTCTGGCGCGGATCAAGCGCTGAAACAAGCGCAATCTCTGGCTGAACAAACGGAAAAAGCTCGCATTGACGCTATCATCGCCAACGGCATGCACGAGTGGATTGATGACATCCAATGCGACATCATCCAAATCACCGCCTCCATTGCGGATGCGTTTTTTCTTAAGACTTAGAGCCTTTTAGGGTTACATTGGAGCACTCTAGGCGGCTGGGCGCTGCCCCTGGGATGCATGAAACTGCCGCGCAA
>CAKZYD010000427.1 GCA_937884085.1 uncultured Sphingomonadales bacterium
GCTCCCCTGCTAAGGGAGTATGGGTCAAAAGCCCATCGAGGGTTCGAATCCCTTCCTCTCCGCCATAAATTTTCTACAAAATCATCATAAACAATTGATTTAGAGTGTGTTGCACTTAATCGGCTCCGTATCCTGCCGCGCTGAAAAAGTTGTAGCATTCATCTTCAGAGAAAAGGTCGCAGACGTGTCCGACGGCTTTCCACAGGTCCTGATAAGTCCGCGCGGTTGCTTTTCGGATCAGTGTTTTCAGCTTTGAGAAGGCCATTTCAATGGGATTGAGGTCTGGGCTATAGGGCGGCAGGAATAAGAACCATGCCCCGATATCGCGCAGCGCCTGGGCTGCGCTGGGTGTTTTGTGGCTGGATAGGTTATCGAGAATGACCACATCGCCCTCTCCCAGCGTCGGCACCAACTGCGTCGTAACATAGAGTTCGAACATCTGTGCATTCATTGGACCGTCAATGACCCAAGGCGCGTCGAGCCGATCACATCGTAGAGCGCCTATGAACGTTTGGGTGTGCCAATGGCCGAAGGGTGCATGATCGACGAGACGCTGCCCGCGCGGCGCCCAGCCGGTCGTTTTGGCTATGTTGGTCTTGACTGCAGTTTCATCGATAAAAGCCAGCCTTTCCAGACGGCTGGCCATAAACGGCTGACGTTTTGTGATCCAGAGATGGCTCTGGTTGGCCACATCCTTGCGCTTTTGCTCAGCGGCCTGCAGGTCTTTTTTTGTGTGTCAGTCCAAGGGTGCGCAGGCAGCGCCAAACAGTGACGCCGTGGACCGCTATGTCATGCTTTTCTTTCAGCTCAAGGACTAACGCATCAAGCGTCAGGTCGCCCTGTGTGAGAATACGCCCTTCAAGCCAATCTCGCACACAGGCCAGCTTGCCATGCACACCTCCATGGCCTTGTGGCAGCGGCTCTAGAGAGCCGGTCTCGCGCCGACGTTTCATCAAGTCATTCACGAACTTCGGTGAAACCCGAAAGTGACGGGCTGCCGCCCGATGCCCGTGACCCTCATCGACATAAGCCGCAACGCGTGTTCGCAATGCCAGTGGGTGTGGTTTACCCATAATCACCCCCAATATCTGTTACTGAAACAGAGAATCACAAAAAAGCAGAATTTGGGAATTTGAATCTAATCAGATGAAACACGCCCTAGAAAAATCGGCCGCATGAGATGCTAAGGGACTGACGCACTTAGTGTGCTAGCCCGTTTGTAGCTTTTTGCAGCAATCCAGCGGCGTATCCTTTTCAATTGCCAGCAAACTTTTCCCTAGCGTCTGGCATCGCCGGCTACCTCCTGGGCGGCATGAATAAAGGTCGCAAACATCTCATGGGCTATTCCTGCGTCTGGTTGACCCATGGCCTTAGGCGTGCCGGCGTTGAAGGGGGGCTGCGGGGCGTATTCGGCTTGAAGCTGTACAAACTTTGCATAGCGCGGCGAACGCACGGCTGAGACCAGTTCAATGGCAAAATCGATACCGGCAGAAACGCCTGCGCCGGTGAGGACTTTTCCATCACGGACCACCCGCGCATCGACGGGAGTCGCACCGAATTGCTCTAAAATGTGCCTGGCCATCCAGTGCGACGTCGCTCTCTTCCCAGCCAGCAGTCCGGCCTGGCCGAGCAGCAAAGAGCCAGTACATACGCTGGTCACCCATTTGGCGCGTTTGCCGTGATCAGCGAGAAAGCCGAGGACGCGCTGGTCTTTCATCGCTGCGAGTGTACCGCTCGTGCCACCTCCAACGAACAAAATATCTAGATCCTCTTGAACTTGCGCCATGGTTTTCGTGGGTACGACCGCGAAGCGCGTATCGCCCATGATGGGATTTAACGTTTCTTGTGTCGTCACCAAATCAACTTGAGCGCCCATCATGCTAGCAAAGAAATACTGCGGCCCGACCATGTCGAGCATCGTCATCCCGGGATAGACAAGCATGGCGATGCGCTCGGAGCCATGCATTTTCAGATTTGGATCCCTCATAATCTCTTCATGCGCAGCGACAGCAATTTGCTTGGCTTCGCTCGGTGTTGTTCC
Source organism: uncultured Sphingomonadales bacterium (assembly GCA_937884085.1). Taxonomy (GTDB): domain Bacteria; phylum Pseudomonadota; class Alphaproteobacteria; order Sphingomonadales; family CAKZYD01; genus CAKZYD01. The sequence continues at coordinate 2,042 of CAKZYD010000427.1, forward strand.
AAAGCGGGCCGGATCGACATTGGTGTTGGCAACAGAGGCATCGCACCCTGCAAGAGCAGACAGAGCTAGCGCTGCGCTGGCGGTTGAGCCTGTTTTGAGAACATCGCGGCGGGTTTTCTGTGTCATTTTAGATTCCTGTCACTGTTCATTCGTGCGTTGAACTTGTCGATTTGCTGTAGGGACAAATGGCATAGCAAGCGTTGCAACCCAAGAGGGTTTGATGCCCCTTCCATACGGGCTGCTCCTTTCTCTAAGCGTGTGACCTTAGCTTGCACCTAGGTGCCGTTTTGACGCTCAGCAGCAAGGTACAATGGAATTGCAGAAAAGCTGCCTATGCATTGACAAAAGAAAAGAGACCAGGGTGGAACGAACGATGGTTATGATAAACGCCTTATGTGCAGCAACGGCGTTAAGTGCTTTGGCGATGGTGTTGCCGGCCAATGCGCAAGACTTCGCGGGCGATGACGTTGATGTCAGCTATGTGACGGCCACCAAGCGCGTGCAAACCCTTGCCGATGTGCCAGTCAGTCGCGCCGCCTACAATCTAGAAGCGCTCCTTAAGCAAGGCATTGATGACTTTGCAGATGTTGCCTTTGCGAC
>CAKZYD010000428.1 GCA_937884085.1 uncultured Sphingomonadales bacterium
GGTCTGGAGCGTGTTCACCTTTGCATCCCAGTCAGGATAGCCAAGCGCAATGGCGCAATAGACCACATGGCTTTCGTCAATTTCGAGGGCGGTGCGCACTGTTTCGCGCACCATGGCCCAAGCTTCTTGCATGCAGGTGCCCAGGCCCTCTTCGATAGCAGCCAGCGCTAGGGATTGCATGAACATGCCCATATGCGCCCATTGGCCATGGCCCATTTTGCGGTCAATCACCATGAAGAGGGCTACCGGCGCGCCAAAAAAGGCGAAGTTCTTCGCCATTTGCTGCTGGCGGCCTGCCCTGTCCTCGCGGGCGATGCCAAGGAGGCTGTAGAGCTCTTCCCCAACTTGGTACCGGCGGCTGCGATAGGGCTCAGCCAGCTTTGATGGATAGATGGGATAGTCGCCTTGTTCGCCTTCTGGGTTTTTCATCAAGGCGGAAAACGCAGCGTGCGACAGCCTATCCTTCGCCGCGCCAGTGACGGCGACAACCTTCCAAGGCTGGACATTGCCGCCCGATGGCGCGCGATGGGCTTTTTCGATGATTTTCTGAACCAGCGCCTGATCAACCGGCGTATCCAAAAACGCGCGGATGGACTTGCGCTTGAAAAGAGCTTCCGTGACGGTGGTCATACGGCCTAATCAACTGCCGAATATTTCGTGTTTGATAGATGTGTTCTTGTCCTATGTCTGGCCTAAAGCCGTCAAGATAAACACACAAGGAGATATGCCATGGCGGATTTAGCGGCCTTAAAGACCGAGTTACGCGATGCCATTGGAGATGCGCAGGCCGATGGCACTTATACCGATGAGGCTTATGACCGTATCATGACCGCGATTGATGCGCTTGTGCCGCATACGCCGTTGCCGCGCCCCATTGATGATCAAGCGCAGGTGGCTGACCCCTGGGGCACGGACTTTGCCCAATTCGGCCCTCGCCATACCGCTGGCAAGCCCAAAGCCCATGACAACATGTTCAACTTCCTCACCTTTGGCAAAATGCCGAAAAAGCCGCTGCGTGTGGTTGAGTTGCTGCAGGAAATTCATCACGAAACCAAAGACTATAACAACGTGCATCTCATTGAGACGATGGATGGGGAAACCAAGGCCGAGCTCATCATTTACGGCCGCTATGACATTCCAGACGAAAATCCTCAGCGCTATTCTGTTGAATTCTACAAAGGCGAGCTGCGGGCTGACGGCATGGATGACGCCGCTCTGCGCAAAGCGTTTGACTTGAGCGAGGATGACGCCCTGGTGTTCGATATCAAACCGCCGAAACTGCATTCTGATGTGGTCTATTGCGATGAAGATATGCGCATCAACTTTGGCTCCTTGGGCGGCAAATATGTGTTGCACCGGCTGCCCGCGGACTTTGTCTCTGTTGACCTCTAAGCCTGGCCGTAAACTCATAAATGGAAATGCCCGTGACGCAGCGAAAAATAAAGCCTGGTAAGGAGTT
>CAKZYD010000429.1 GCA_937884085.1 uncultured Sphingomonadales bacterium
ATGGATAAACCGGTGCACTATCCTTGTGAGGAACTTTGGCTCCAAGGGCGTCACTAGACCAGGCGGCAACTGACTTAAATTGTCAACGAGGAGCGCTTCACCGTCAAAACCGCGCACCGCGTCCGACAGCGCGTCTAGGGCAGGCGAGAGAACTTCATCGCTCTGATCGCCGCCACCTGTTGCCACTGCGTTCATGAGCAAATCATCAAGCACATTGGACAGGCGTTGGGCCTGTTTTCCAATATTGCGCGAGCGGTGCTGGGCGAAGGGACTGGTTTCCCCAAGTTGCTGTAATTCAATCATTTCAGCAAATCCGCGAATGGCATTGAGCGGTGTTTTGAGCTCATGTGCCAGGCTGGAGACATCAAATTGCGGTTTGCTGGACTGCGCCGCGTCAAGCGCGCTCGCCTTTTGCGCTTGCAGCGCTCTGGTAGCAAAATCTGGGTCGGAGATAGCCGTCCCGCGAAAGCCCAGGAAAATACCGCTCTCTGGCTCGAACACCGGTACAGCTGATAGTGACCAGCCCGCATTGTCTGCATTGCTCAGCACTTGCAGGTCTCTAAATCCCCGGCGTGTGCTGAGCGCTCGGTCTAGTTTTTGGCGGCTCGCCATTACGAAGGCTGACGACAGGATATCACCAACCAGCTCGTCGGCGTCACTCCCAAACAAAATGGCATCTTGGGGCTCAATGTCGACAATCGAGCCAAAACGGTCCGTCACCCACCGCACACCGATGGCAGAGACTGCCGGTTCGTAGGTCTTGGTGCTTTCTGTCTGCGTGGATGGGCCATCATCGCCATCGGGAACAAAAATCGGGACAGCGGCCTCGTCTGCATCTGCATCTGTGTCAGGGCCGGTCACTATGGGCTCTTCGGCTATGTCCGTTATGTCGCTCGGTGGCTGCGCGGTATCCTGGTCCGGCGTGGCACGGCTGCGACTGCCAAACTCCTTCAGGCGCTGCAAAATGTCCTGGATTTGGGGGTCATCAACCTGCGGCTCTTCCTCTAACGCATCTTCGCTGTCTGGTGTGACCTCTGGACCATCGCTACCGTCGCCCGCATCGCCTGGTGCGTCGCTCTCGGACAAATCTGGGTTGTTGTCATTGGAGTTCGTTGCCCGTCGATTCGCCAATTCAAGAATTTGTGGATGGGACGCTGCCTCGAGGTCGAGCGGCTCATCGGTCGTTGGTGTTGTTGTCTGGTCATCGTCTGCTGGCGTTGATAGGTCGATGATACTTTCGTCGCTGTCTGTAGGGTCTCGCTCGTCGACCAGTGACACCACCGTCTCTTCAACCTGGTCCGGCTCATCCGCTGCAGCGTCCTCAGGCTCTTCCATCGCCTGCCCGGTATCGCTGAGGTTTGCGTCAGTCGCGGGGACGTCAGCGTCATGCTCTGGAGAATTGAGAAAATTGCTCAGATCAATGGCAGCAGCAGGGTCATCCTCAACTGGGTCCACCGTTTCCAAAGGTTCATCCTGCAGCGCCTCTGACGGTACAAACAGGGTTTGTGGTCCTGGGTCGTCTTGCGCTGTTGGCGGCGTTGTTTCCACCGTCAGCGGAATATTAGCTGTTGCTAAGAAGCGCACCGTTTCTTCCACAGAGGGAATGCTATAGCCGGGTTGGCGATTGCGGTCTCGCCATTCGCGATCAACGGCGACAGCATTTTCATCTGACAAATTCATTCGAGATCGCAAACGGCCGAGCGCTGCCTTTGACAATCGGGGCAGAATAAAGCGCCAATCTTCTCCGCTGAGGCGCATTCCATCCCATAAACGATTGCCGATAACATCGTCATCCGCGCCGATAAGGGCAATTAGTTCGACCGGCGCTTCGGACACCCGGCTTGCTATGTCCGCAATCTCCATTTTGGCCGCTTGGCTTGCCTGCGGATAATACTCGGCCAGGTACTGGATCAGCTGCCTACGCTGCGCGCTGTCCATCCATGGACCTTCCTGAAGAAGTATGTCACAGATGTGCCGAAAAACCGTGTCAGGCTTGTTGTTTTGATCTGATTCAATCAAAGCCAAGATGTTTTTCAGCCGGTCATCATAGCGCGGCATTTTGATTTAACTCCGGTACGCAAACGTTACGACAGTGTGTATACCAGAAGCGTTTGGGCAAGCCCAGCGCGGCGTCGAACACGGTTAACGCCACGCCGCGCCATCTATCAATTGGTTATTTATTTTAAGCTACCGGCCCTTCTGGTAATGAAATTATCTTGACACGAAATAATATTTGTTAGACTTAAAAGACTAAATCAAAAAATGCCGGAAATTCAAAAGGAATGGCGCGTGGCGCGCAGTAAGCTTGATTCCATCGACTTATCGATTCTGGACGCGCTCCAGGATGATGGCCGTATGACCAATGTTGAGCTTGCGAAGAAGGTTGGGATTACAGCGCCGCCGTGTTTGAGGCGTGTGCGCGCGCTGGAAGATGCGGGCTTCATTGATGGATATCACGCCACCGTCGCGTCTGATAAACTGGGATTTTCCATCACCGTTTTTGCCATGGTGGGCTTGCACTCCCAAGCCGAAGCGGACTTAGAAGCTTTTGAAGACATGGTCGCCCAGTGGCCCCTGGTTCGTGAGTGCTACATGCTCAATGGCGAAATCGACTTCATCTTGAAGATTGTTGCGCGGGATTTAGCGCAGTTTCAGAAGTTCTTGACCAGCCATTTGACGCCAGCGCCCAATGTAGCCAGCGTAAAAACTTCGCTGACCATTCGCAATTCTAAGCACTTGCCAGGGGTGCCCATTGACAAACGCTGAAACAGGTTCACCCGCCTGTTTGGTCAATAGGCGTCGTGATTAAACAAACTGGACGGCGTCTACGTCGTAGTATTTTTCACCACCTGGGGTGATGACTTCCACTTCATCGCCAACGGTTTTCCCAATCAGCGCGCGGCCGATGGGGGACGTATAGGAGATGCGACCAGAAGAGACATCGGCCTCATCGGCGCCCACGATTTGGTAGGTGACTTTCTTGTCGTCCTCATCAATTAGGGTGACGGTTGCCCCAAAGATCGCCTTCTCGCCAGACAGCTTAGACGGGTCGATGACCTCCGCCCTGGACATTTTATCTTCCAGTTCCGTCACGCGTGCTTCAATCATACCCTGGCGTTCTTTCGCCGCATGATATTCAGCATTCTCCGACAAGTCGCCATGAGCGCGTGCTTCTTCAATAGCTTGCACCACAGCTGGACGCTCTTCCCCTTTGAGGCGTTTCAATTCTGCCTCAAGAGATTCAAAGCCGGAGCGTAACATGGGAACGCGTTGTCCGTTCATTTTATTGCCTTTCAGCCTCGTCTAACCGCTATTCTTGGGCGGCCCAGTCAAAATGTTCCGGTCAGGGCAATGGCCCTGTGCCGAAGGGGTCTTCCCGAAAGGTGGGAAAGTGCGTCTTTTCGTTTATGTCAGCGACGCAAGAGTTGGATAATAAGGTTCAGATGACGCGAATTCAATGCCTAAAGTGCGCTAAACAGGTGTAACGCGCGCTGCTTTCCTTAAAAATAGTCCTGCATGGGCTGCACAGACAGACCCCCATCCCGGATGACTTTGAGGGCCGCTGTGGCCGCAAGCGCCCCCGCAACGGTGGTGAAATACGGGATTTTATTGAACAAAGCGGTTTGACGGATGGGCTTTGAGTCTTGGATCGAAACCTCGCCTTCGGTGGTATTGAACACCAATTGCACCGTACCGTTAATCATCTCATCAACGATATGCGGGCTGCCTTGTGCGACTTTGTTGATGGGGCTGACATCAACGCCGCGCTCGGCCAAGTACTTCGCTGTTCCTTGCGTCGCGATGACTGAAAAGCCCAGCTCTGTTAGGCTCTTGGCGCAGCTCACCATCGCGGCTTTGTCAGCGTCTTTCACTGAGATGAAGACACGGCCACTGCCGGGGAGCATATTGCCTGCCGCTAACTGCGCCTTTGCAAAGGCTGCCGCTATGCTCTCATCATTCCCCATCTCTTCGCCTGGGGTGCGCATTTCCGGGCCGAGAATGATGTCCACACCTGGGAACCGTGTGAAGGGGAAGACAGCCTCTTTAACCGCAAGGTGCTGAATGTCGCCAATGGGCAAATCAAAGTCTGACAGCTTTGCCCCAGCCATAACCTGAGACGCGATTTTTGCGAAAGGAGCCCCTTTGGCTTTCGCGACAAAAGGCACTGTGCGGCTCGCCCTTGGGTTGACCTCAATGAGGTAGACAACGCCAGATTTTACGGCGAATTGAACGTTCATCAGCCCTTTGACATTCAACGCCTTAGCCAGCGCCGTTGTTTGCCGCTTTATCTCTTCAACGACAGCAGGGGGCAGGGAATGCGGCGGCAGGCAGCAGGCGCTATCGCCGGAGTGAATGCCGGCTTCTTCAATATGATCAAGGATGCCAGCCACATAGACGCTATCCCCATCGCTGATGGCATCCACATCGACTTCTAAAGCCCCGCGCAGATAGGCATCGATAAGGACTGGGCTATCGCCAGAGACCTTTGTGGCCTCGTGAATGTAGCGGTTCAGATGGTCTTCTGACTCTACGATTTCCATGCCGCGGCCGCCCAGAACATAGGACGGGCGTAGGAGCACAGGGTAGCCGACTTCCTTTGCAAGCGTTGCTGCTTCGTCTGCAGACTTTGCTGTGGCGTTGCGCGGCTGGCGCAGGTCTAAGCTGGCCAGCAGCTTTTGGAAGCGCTCGCGGTCTTCAGCAAGGTCAATCGCGTCTGGGCTGGTGCCAAGAATTGGGATGCCCGCGTCTTGCAGCGCTTGCGCTAGCTTGAGCGGTGTTTGCCCGCCGAGTTGTACAATGACGCCGACCAGTTCCCCGGATTCTTGTTCCTTGCGCAGGACCGAGAGAACATCTTCAACCGTCAGTGGCTCAAAATAGAGGCGATCGGACGTATCATAGTCAGTTGAGACCGTTTCCGGATTGCAGTTGATCATGATGGTTTCATAGCCAGCATCGGAGAGTGCAAAGCAGGCATGGCAGCAACAATAGTCGAATTCAATCCCTTGACCGATGCGGTTCGGTCCGCCGCCTAAGATGGCAATTTTCTTGGCATCTGTGACGCGGGCTTCGTCTTGCGCTGGACCATCAATAGAGTGTTCGTAGGTGGAGTAGAGATAGGGCGTTTTTGCATCAAACTCGGCGGCGCAGGTATCGATGCGTTTGAACACCGCTCGCACGTCCAGGGCTTCGCGTTTGGCGCGCACGTCAGCCTCAGTGGTTCCGGACAAAATAGCCAGACGCTGGTCTGAAAACCCCATGGATTTCAGCTTTTGAAAGCCCAGTCTTGTGGTTGGGAGGCCAGCGTCCAAGACTTCGGCCTCGACGGCCACGATCTCTTCAATCTGGCGAATAAACCATGGCTCGAACTTTGTTGCTTCATGCACCTCCTCAAAAGTGAGGCCATGGCGAAAACCCTGTGCGACCATCAGCATGCGGGTTGGCGTTGGCTTGGCCAGGGCAGCTTTTACGATCTCTTTGTCTGGGTTTCGAGGATCAACACCATCAATGATCTGGTCATCAAAACCAGTCAGGCCGGTCTCTAAAGACCGAAGGGCCTTTTGGACGCTTTCTTGCCAGCAGCGCCCAATGGCCATTGCCTCACCAACAGATTTCATGGCGCTGGTTAGCAGTGGTTTGGTGCCCTTGAACTTTTCGAAGGTAAAGCGCGGGATCTTTGTGACCACATAGTCAATTGTGGGCTCAAAGGAGGCCGGTGTGACGCCCGTGATGTCGTTGTCAATTTCATCAAGCGTGTAGCCAACGGCCAGTTTGGCGGCGACTTTCGCGATGGGAAACCCTGTGGCTTTGGAGGCAAGAGCGGATGAGCGGCTTACCCGGGGGTTCATCTCAATCACGATAAGACGCCCATCGGCGGGATTAACAGCGAATTGCACATTCGACCCGCCGGTTTCCACGCCGATTTCCCGGAGCACGGCAAGCGATGCATTGCGCATCACTTGATATTCCTTGTCCGTCAGCGTCAGGGCAGGGGCGACGGTGATGGAATCGCCGGTATGCACGCCCATGGGGTCGACATTTTCGATGGCGCAGATGATGATGCAGTTATCCGCCTTGTCGCGGATGACCTCCATCTCATACTCCTTCCAACCCACAATCGATTCTTCGATGAGGACCTCAGTTGTCGGAGAGGCTTCGAGGCCGCCGCCAACGATCTCGATATATTCTTCTTTGATGTAGGCGATGCCACCCCCAGTGCCGCCAAGGGTATAGCTGGGGCGAATAATCGCGGGCAATCCAACGACATCTAGCGCCGCTTCCGCGTGCGTCATGGCGACTTTTTTCAAGAGTTTCTTGCGGTCGACCTCGCCCATGTCTTGAATTTCCGGCGCGGTGATATCGATATAGTCCTGCGCGTTCAAAATGACGGACTTGGCGCATTCCAGGCCAATCTTTTCCATTGCTTGCCGGAAGAGGAGACGGTCCTCGGCCTTGTCAATCGCTTCCTTGTTGGCGCCAATCAGTTCGACATCATATTTTTCTAAAACCCCGCGTTGCGCTAGTGTTAGCGCTGTATTGAGCGCTGTTTGGCCCCCCATTGTCGGCAGCAGCGCGTCTGGTCTTTCTTTGGCGATAATCTTTTCCACAAAATCCGGTGTGATCGGCTCGATATAGGTGGCATCGGCCATCTCCGGGTCCGTCATGATGGTCGCTGGGTTAGAATTGACCAAAATGACCCTGTAACCCTCTTGTTTAAGGGCCTTAATTGCCTGGGTGCCGGAATAGTCAAACTCGCAGGCTTGACCGATGATAATCGGCCCTGCGCCGATGATGAGGATTGAGGAAATATCGTCACGCCGAGGCATAGTGGGGGCCGTCTCCAAGCTATTATTATGGGCGGCCCGAGTAGCGCGCGATACAACGCCGGCGGACCTGCGCGGGGATAGCTTAGGTGCTTAACCGGCGCAAGAGGCGTGCTTCAAAAAATCGGAAATTCCTATGGATGAATGGGGATTATGCCGCATTATGTGCTGGCCTACTCCGCCGGAGATGGTTCAGCGCTGAGGCTTTCCTTCTTGTGCGTATCAGCGGCTTTGATTTCTTCAAGTGCGGCCCGAATAGCTTCTTTGCGGCTGCCATATTCGGTGTCGTCCGGTAGACAATGATCAGCTTCAAGGCCTGCCAGCACACCTGCAACGCCTGTGTTCATCCCACTCATATAGACGGTTTTGCCTGCTGCCTTTGCATCGCAGCCGATCGTCTCTACGGCACGCGCGGCAGACACGTCTAGGAATGGCACTTTTGCAAAATCGAGAATGATGGCGCTGGTGTGTGGTTTCACCTTCTCGCGCACTTGGTGGCCAACATCCGCTGCCGCTCCAAAGCTTAAAGGTCCGCCGAAATCAAAGACGATGATTTTGCCCTCCGCTTCGCTCAGCATGGCGGTTTCGTCAGGGTCCACAATGTCTGCGCCTTGCTCGCGAATATTTTCAAGCTGGGTATCTGCGAGCCTCTTCACGAAGGCAAGGGCAGCAAGAGTGACGCCGACCCCAACAGCGGTAATCAGGTCCACAAAGACTGTCAGCCCAAGAACCAACGCCATCAAAGCCAGATCCCAGCGCGGGCCTTTGTGGCTGCGCTTGATATAAGCAAAGTCGATAATGTCATAGCCGACCTTGATCAAAATTCCCGCCAGAACGGCATGTGGGATCTTTGATGCAAGGGGTGCGGCAACGACCACGATGAGGAACAGAACGATACCGTGGAGCATTCCGGACAGTTTTGTGGCGCCGCCTGTTCGGATATTGACCACCGTCCGCATCGTCGCGCCAGCACCAGGAATCGCTCCAAAAAGTCCCGCAACGGTATTGCCAATGCCTTGTCCGAGAAGCTCTTGGTCGGAGTTGTGGCGCGTGCGGGTCATATTGTCGGCCACGAGGGAGGTAAGCAGACTGTCAATGGCACCTAGAAGAGCCAAGATAAAGGCGGCTTTCAGAACGATAAGGGCGGTGTCTGTTGAAAAGCCAGGCACGATGAAGCCGGGAAATCCGGTTGGGATATCGCCTAATATAGGAGCGCCCTCGACCAAAAGGCTCAAAACTGTGCCGATGATGAGGGCGGCCAGCGCGCTTGGCACCCACTTTCCAAGCTTCGCAGGCCAGTAAAAGATGATCGCGAGAGTTAGAAGACCAATGCCAAGGGCCACGAAATTCGGGTCCAAAACCGCGCCTGGAATGGCTGCCAGCGCAGGAATAGTGCCACTGCCTGCCGGCTCATGTCCAAACAAGCGTGAGACCTGTAGGGCAATAATAATGCAGCCAATACCGCTCATGAAACCGGAGATGACTGGGTAGGGCACCAACCGAATATACTGACCGAATTTGAAGACCCCGAGTAAAATTTGGAGAACACCAGCTAGAACGACCACAGAAAACACTAAGGCTGGGTCGCCTTTGAGCGTGGCGTAAACGCCGGCAAACACGACCACCATGGGACCGGTAGGGCCTGAGATTTGCGATCCAGTACCGCCAAAGAGCGCCGCAAAAAAACCAACGAAAATGGCGCCCCAAAGCCCCGCAATTGGCCCGGCGCCCGACGCTTCCCCAAAGGCAAGTGCCAGCGGGAGGGCGACAATACCCGCTGTCAGCCCGCCATAGATATCGCCGCGCAAATTTGAAAAATCAAAAAAAGGCGCTTTGTTTTTTGCTGGCGTCGTACTCGCCATGACCATCTCCCCCTCGTCCCCGCCGTGATTAGAGAGACTCTAAGGTGCCCAATCAAGCGATTTCGGTGCGGTATGATGTCTAGGCCCGGGCGGCAGGCGAGGCGAGGTATTGCCCGGAAACGTAACAGCGAGCAGGGAGGCCGCGCCCAACGTCAAGCCGGGCGCGGGCGGAGGCGGTATGTGTCAGAGCAATAAAAAGGCTCGAAGCCGGTGCTCCGTCTATCCTTACGCCCCCGCGGTTGCTGTATTGGTGCTCGCGGCGCTCCGCTTGGCTTTCACCAAGTCTACCGGCGATCGCTCGCCGTTCTGCTCGCGGCGATACCGTTTTTGGAGTTCTTTCCACTCCACAAACAGCGTTCCGCCTGTCGCTGTATGCTGTTTCTCCCAATTCGTCAGCATATCAAGGCAGGCATGATCAATGTGCTCTAAATATTCAAAATGAATATGGACTTCGCTTCCCACGGGCACGGTCTCTAGTTCACGTGCCAGTGTTGGGATGGAGAAGAAAGTGGCAGAGCCGTGCAACACGATATCAATTCGCTTACCCTCGACAATCTTGTCTACATTTACATGGGTGAAGGTCCACACGACTTTGGCGGTAGCTAAGGCAAAGCCGACTAGTACACCAGTGAGCAGGTCAAAGGCGACGATGCAGCCTAACGTGGCCGCATAAATCAGTATCTCGGTCTTGCCGAAACTGGCGATCTTTTGGATCTGCGCGATGTTGACCAGTTTATATCCCGTGTAGACGAGAATGGCTGCCAGCGCTGCGGTCGGAATGGTGGCGAGGAGCCATGGTAGCGCGGCAACAGTGCCAAGGAGCCAGATGCCATGCATAATGGCCGACAGACGTGTCTTGGCGCCCGCTTGCACATTTGCAGAAGACCGCACGATCACGCCGGTCATGGGCAGAGAGCCGAGCGCGCCGCAAATCAAATTGCCAATACCTTGTGCCCGCAATTCTTTATCATTGCTGGGGCGCGGACGCGTATGCATCTGGGCGACTGCAGTTGCGCACAGCAAAGTCTCCGCGCTTGCAACAAACGCAAACACAAAGCCGAGGAGAATGATCTCGGCATTTAGATTGCCAAAAATGCCTGCAAAATCGGGAAAATTCAGGGACTGGTCTAAGCTGTCTGGCACATTTACGCGCTGGATAGGCAGGTTCAGGGCCATCGCTAACACTGTCCCGACGATGACCGCCACAAGCGGTGCAGGAATGCTGCTGAGCACTTTTGGTTTGAATTTATTCCAGATGAAGATGGAGAGGATCGTCACCACGCCAACCAAAGCAGCCAGATGGTGATAATCCATTGCCATCTCATTGAGGCTAACGACCTTATAAATCGCCTGTGGAATGGTAATGAGGTTGGTCAGTCCGCTGCCCTTAGGGCTGTCGTCAATCATCACATGGAACTGCGAGGCAAAAATCAGCACGCCGATCCCCGCCAGCATGCCGTGAATAACAGACGGCGATATGGCGCGGAACCACTGCCCAAGCCGGGCGACACCGGCGATGAACTGCAAAAAGCCCGCGATGAGCACGATGATGCCGAGCATTGCCAGACCGTGTTCTTGTACAGCTTGATAGACGAGCACGGCCAATCCTGCGGCTGGCCCACTAACTTGCAAAGGCGATCCGGCGAGAGAGCCAACAACAATGCCGCCTACAATGCCCGTAATGAGGCCCAGCGCCGGCGGCACACCAGAGGCAATGGCAATGCCCAGACACAGCGGCAAGGCAACCAAGAACACGACGATCGAAGCGAGGAAGTCATTGGCGAAAGTGGCGCTTAGTAGGCCAGAGGACTTGCCTGCTGCTTCTGTATTTGCATCTTGCGGCGCTGCTTCTGTGCTGTTGTCACTCATCTGTTTATCCTGCTGTCTCTAGTGTGCGAAGTCTTAGCGACCTTAACCCTAGCACTAGGGTAAGCTGGATGCCCCTATCAAACTGGCCGAGGCACGGCTCCTGGCTTGATCTTGATCGCCAATCTACGTGGTATTGGGATGATCTTTTCTGGTGAGGAAGCATCCCTCTCCCAAAACCTCTTTTGCATAAATAGACACCGTCTCCGGCCACCAATCAAGCTGTTTTGGATCATAAAAAGGTACAAACTGCCAGATACAAGTTTAAAGCAGCCCGCTAGAGAACTGAAAAAGGGGTGAGTAGGTCCTCACCCCCAATCTGACCAAGCAGGGCTTCGCCTGGCACGATACTCTATGGTCTAAGCCGTTGCATCAGGCTGATAGGGCAAAGACGAGTGGTGCAGCACGATGCGCATGGTGCCGTCCGCGTCTTTCTTATAGCCCCAGCTTTTGTCGACTTTCGTGACGTCGCCATTTTTGTCGGTGAAGGTCACCCAGCCAATCCACATGGCTACATCGCCATGGATAAAACTGGCAGAGGTTTCTGATTCCACCTTGCGCCAGCTTTTCAGCGCAAAGCCGCCGTCATTCGGGTAGGCTGCATTGTGGGCAATGAAATAGGAGAGGGCGCCTTCGCGCGTTGGGCGGAAGGTCTGCTCGCCGCTGGCCAGTGTTGGCTTAAAAAGAACCGGGCCAAGATTGTACCCATACGCACCGTCAAGGGCAGCGTTCGCATGGGCTTCGGCGGCCTCCAAGCCTTCTTCATCATAGGCTGTGGAAATCGTGACCAAGGCATCGCCCCACACCTTGCGGGCGGCTTCCAAGTCTTGTTCTGTGATGGTTTGTGTCATGATGTATCTCCCTACTGACGTTTAGGCCGTTGCTGTATAAAATTGAAGCTGCGCGTTTGCGCTGCCCTGTCGCACTGGTGTGACGATCTATGCGGCCATTGCAAAACTTCAATGGCCGATATGTGAGCAAGCTCAAACGTTGTGCTTTGGCGCTTTCTATTAGGACGCCAAAGCATCGTCTTTCGCCATGGTATCCATGAACGTTTGGAAAAGGTAGAAACTGTCTTGTGGGCCCGGGCTCGCTTCAGGATGGTGTTGGACAGAGAAGACAGGGCGGTCTGTCATTTTGATGCCACATAGGGTTCCATCGAACAGTGACGTGTGGGTTTCTTCGACGCCGGCCGGCAAACTGTCTCGGTCGACCATAAAGCCATGATTCATTGAGGTTATTTCGACCTTGTTGTTGATGTCGTCCTTGACTGGGTGGTTAGCGCCGCGGTGCCCTTGCACCATTTTGGTGGTCTTTGCGCCGAGCGCCAGCGCAAGCAATTGATGGCCAAGGCAGATGCCAAAAATGGGCAAATCCGCTGCTAGAAGGTCTTTGAGAATGGGCACTGCATAGTCTGCTGTCGCATGCGGGTCGCCGGGACCATTGGATAGGAAAATCCCATCGGGGTTCAAGGATAAGATATCAGCAGCCGATGTTTGCGCTGGGACGACGGTGATGCGTGCACCGACATCTGCCAGGTTACGGAGGATATTACGTTTCACGCCATAATCGACGCAAACGACATGGGCTTTCGGATTGCTCAGCGTGCCATAGCCCTGACCCAGCACCCAGGGTGTTTGTGTCCATTCATAAGGTGCGCTGCAGGTCACTTCGAGCGTTAAGTCCATGCCTTCCAGTCCTGGAAAGGCTTTGGCTTGTGCCAAGGCTGCATCGAGGTCCAGATTACCATCTGCGCTGTGGACAATGACGCCGTTGGGTGCGCCGCCTGCACGAATATGGTGGGTGAGAGCGCGCGTATCGATACCGCTTATGCCAATCAGACCAACGCTTTTATTCCACTGGGTCAGCGGGTCTTCCGCGCGGATTTTGGCCGCTGGGGTATTTGGTTGGCGCAGCACAAGGCCCCGTGCGAAAGGCCTTGCAGTCTCTAAATCTTCCTCATTCGTCCCGACGTTTCCAATATGAGGGAAGGTAAAGGTGATGATTTGCGCCGCGTAGCTGGGGTCCGTCAGGATTTCCTGATAGCCTGACATTGCCGTATTAAAGCAGAACTCACCGACGGCTATCCCCTCATTCCCAATGCCATAACCTTTAAACGTCTTTCCATCCGCCAAAACGATTGCGGCCGTGGGTGTTTGGGGGGCATTGGTCATTCGGTAAGGACTCCTTATGTATGAGGCAGGCTGCCCGGTGTAAGAAGGCGTTGGGTGCTGGTAATTAGGCTTGCATCGCCTAATTTGTGTAGCTATACCGCCGCGCTCTTGCCTAGCAGCGAAATTGGCGGCAAGCTACGCGATCTGGCGCAGTTGAATCAAGCGAAGTTGCGGAATTAAAAGATAAGAAAAACCAATGGGTTATCGGAAGCGGGCGGCTGCGTATGCTAGTCGATCAGGGCTGCTTCCTATTGGCAGAAGGAAGAAACATATGTTGCGCGATGAATTAAAGGACGCAATGAAGGCAGCAATGAAGGACAAGGAAGCTCGGAAACTGGCGACCGTGCGCCTTATTTTAGCGGCGGTAAAAGACCGCGATATCTCCCTGCGGACGTCGGATGACGTTCCCGATGACGATAAGATGATTCTCGATATCCTTGGCAAGATGATCAAACAGCGCCGAGACAGCATCACGGCGTATGAAGAAGGCGGCCGCTGCGAGCTGGCCGAGCAGGAGCGTGAAGAAATTGCGATCATCGAGATGTTCATGCCGCGCCAACTGAGCGACGACGAAGTGACTTCAGCCGTTGCAGAAGCACTGACGCAAACCCAAGCACAGGGCCTGAAAGACATGGGCAAGGTGATGGGCGCGCTGAAGGCCAAATATGCCGGCCAAATGGACTTTGGTAAGGCTGGCGCTGCCGTTCGGAGCCAGCTCAGCGCCTAACGGCGCATAAAAGGAGACAGTGACACCGTCATGGCCTTTCCGCCTGGCTTCTTAGATGAAATCCGTGCCCGGGTGCCGGTGTCAGATGTCGTTGGCAGGTCGGTAAAGCTGACCAAAAAAGGCCGAGAATATCTTGGCCTCTGCCCGTTTCACAATGAGAAAACTCCGTCTTTTACCGTCAACGACGATAAAGGCTTTTATCACTGCTTTGGCTGCGGGGCGCATGGCGATGTCTTCCGTTTTATTACCGAACAACATGGGTTGAGCTTTTTAGAAGCTGTTGAGCAAACCGCGCGGGAAGCGGGCCTTGCTATGCCGGAGCAAAATTCCGACGACGCAGCGCGGGCTGAACAAAGCCGTCGACTGACAGATCTCATGCAAGCCGCGGCTGACTGGTTCACAAGCCGACTGGCAGATGAGGGCGGCCGAGCAGCGCGCGCCTATATCGAAAAACGGCAAATGACGCCACAAACGCGCCAGGCTTTTGCGCTTGGCTATGCGCCAGAATCGCGGCAACGGCTGCGCCAAGCCATGACGGCCAAGGGCTGGCGCGACGGCGATTTGGTGGACGTGGGCCTGGCCATTTTGCCTGAAGATGGCGGCGAACCCTATGACCGCTTCCGCGGGCGCCTCATGTTCCCGAT
>CAKZYD010000430.1 GCA_937884085.1 uncultured Sphingomonadales bacterium
AATAGCGACTTGCCAATCTCCCCATCCATGCCGCCAGACAATGCGATTATATCGGCAGCTTGTCGTTCAACATCCTCTAGCGTTACCTGCGGTGCATGCGTTGAATCTGTCTCTAAATGCGCCTTGGAAACGAGCTTTAAGAGGTTTTCATAGCCTGCCTCACTTTGCGCATGGAGGACCAGCCAATCAGGCGCGGGTGCGCGGGCATGGGCCATGTCTTCGCCTTCAAGTGGCGGCGTTATGGCGAGTGTGACGCCGATAATAGGCTGTACGCCTGCCGCCCAGAGCGCTTCAGAGAATTCGAGCGCTCCAAAGAGGTTGTTTCTATCGGCAATCGCCAGAGCCGGCATGCCGTCTTCAGCGGCAAGCTCAGCAAGGCGTTTGGTGTGGATGGCCCCTTCCGCTAAGGACAAAGCGGATTGAGCGCGCAAGTGAATGAAAGGCTGTGGCATTGCCCTTTGTTTAACGCAGTGAGCGCGCCAATCAATGCGCCTGCGCTAAGCCTAGGAAGCGCCTAGCAATCCGTCATGCAAAAAGACGCGCCGGTCCATCCTCTCGGCGAGACTCGGATTATGGGTGGCAATCAGTGCGGAGGTGTTTTGCTCCCGCGTCAGCGCGATGAGCTCATTGAAGACGATATCCGCCGTGGCTTCGTCTAGATTGCCAGTTGGCTCATCGGCCAAAAGCAGCGCTGGTTTGCTCACCAGCGCCCTGGCGATCGCAACGCGCTGTTGCTCCCCGCCAGACAGCTCTGCGGGGCGATGCTTGAGACGTTTTGCAAGGCCCAGGCGAGAGAGCATATCCTTCGCTGCGCTAGACGCCTTTGAAGAGGATATGTTGCGCACTAAAAGTGGGAATTGCACGTTTTCGAGCGCCGTAAAATCCGGCAGCAGATGATGGAATTGGTAGACAAAGCCAATTTTATCGCGCCGCATTTTCGTACGGTCCCCTTCCCCCAAGCGCCCGCAGTCTTGGCCGGAAATAATGATTTGGCCCTGATAACCGCCTTCTAACTGGCCAGCCGCTTGAAGGAGTGTGGATTTGCCCGCGCCGGATGGGCCAAGAAGGCCGACAATCTCGCCCGGACAGATGGTGAGATTAATGCCTTTTAAGACATCAATACTCTCGCCGCCTTGCGCATAACTGCGGCGCAGGTCTCTGAGGTCCAGAACGGCATCACTCATAGCGCAAAACTTGCACCGGGTCAGTGCGCGACGCACGCCAGGATGGATAAAGCGTCGCCAAAATCGTAAGGCCCAAGGCCAGCAGGACGACGATTGTGACCTCAGTCGGGTCGATTTTAGACGGAAGTTCCGTCAGGAACCGCACGGATGGGTCCCAAAGATTGGCGCCAGTGGTTGCCGTCAGAAACTTCTGTAGGCTGTTGAGATTGAGCGTCAACGCTAGGCCTAACCCCAAACCGGCCAATGTTCCTGCTGTTCCAATCGTTCCACCGGCAACGATAAAGACCCGCATCATGGACCGTCGACTGGCGCCCATGGTGCGCAAAATGGCGATATCACGCGATTTGAAACGCACCAACATGACCAGGCTGGAGATAATGTTGAAGGCTGCCACGAAGATGATGATGGTGAGGATGATGAACATCACATTGCGCTCAAGCACCAAGGCTTCATACAGTTCGCGGTTCGTTTGCCGCCAATCTGAGACACCGCCGACGGTTCGAATAAGGTCTATGAGCGGCAGATAAGCTTCTTCGACGCGGTCTGGGTCTTCAACCTGTAACTCGATGCCGGAGACACTGTCGCCCAAACGGAAATATGTCTGCGCGGCTTCCAATGGGAGATAGACGAACGCATTGTCAAAATTATAGATGCCAACCTCAAAGATCGCCGTGACTTGATAGCTAACAAAGCGCGGCGCGGTGCCGAATGGGGTCGTTGTACCTTGGGGAGAGATGATGGTGATGTCATCGCCCACCTTGAGCCCTAAATTGGCAGCGAGGCGAGAGCCAACAGCTGCCGCGTTATCGCCGCTGAAATCATCCAAGCTACCATGTACGATATTCTGCCCAACCAGAGGCAAAGCCGCCAAGTCCTCTTGGCGAATACCGCGCACAATCGCGCCTGCCGTGCGGCTTTGGTAGCTGGTCATGACCTGCTTTTCGATCAGCGGCGTGGCGCGGATGACGGATTTTTGCGCCAGCGCTTCTTCAGCGACCTTCTCATAGTCAAAGACTTGGCCGCCATACCCTTGGATCACTGCGTGGCCGTTGACGCCAAGAATGCGTTCAAAGAGTTCCTCGCGAAAACCATTCATCACGGACATGACGGTAATGAGTGCAGCCACCCCAATGGCGATACCCAGAAAGGAGAGCGCTGAGACGAGAAAGACAAAGCCTTCCCCTTTGGAAGGAAGCAGATAACGCCGCGCAATCAGCCATTCATAGCCCTTCATGCGGCCACCTCGTTCCCACAGCCCCGCCATGCTTTTCCCTTCAGGGCGTTGTGCCAACAAGAAGCG
>CAKZYD010000431.1 GCA_937884085.1 uncultured Sphingomonadales bacterium
CAGTGCATCGGCCATCATTTCGGTCACATCCGCAAAGGCAGCCAAAAAGCCATCCACATCTTGCTCACTATGGGCGAAGCACATGTTTTGCGAGCCAAGGGTCAGGAAGCCACGCGCGACCATTTCTTGGATATAGAGGGTTTTGAGCGGCCACATGTCTGGTCCTGATATTAGGGCAAAAGACCATGAGGGGTGACCGCAAATCTCTAGCCAATCTGGATTGCCCAGCGCTTCATATTGCGCTGTGAGCCCGTCCATTAGTTGCTGCCCAAGGGCGTGGATGTAGCGCAGCACAGGCCGCGTTTGGATTTTCGTCAAAACAGCATGCGCAGCAGCCAAAGACAAGGTCTCGCCGCCCATCGTGAAGGAGAAGAAAATCTCTTCCATCAATTGCATTACGTCTTTGCGGCCAACGACTGAGGATAACGGCATGCCATTCGCCAAGCCTTTGCCAAAGGTGGCAAGGTCTGGCGTGACGCCAAAGAGGTCTTGGGCGCCGCCTGCGGCAAACCGAAAGCCGGTGATGGTTTCATCGAAAATCATCAGCGCGCCGTGTTTATCGCACAAGGCGCGGACGCCTTCTAGGAAGCCAGGCGCAGGCCAGGCCACATTCATCGGTTCTAAGATGACGGCTGCAAGCGGTGTCTCAAAGAGCGCTTCAAGGCTCGCCAGGTCATTGTAAGCAAAACTGTGGGTGAGGGCGCGGGTCGCTTCTGGCACGCCGCGGTGCCGGGCCGTGGAGCCGATATACCAATCCTGCCAGCCATGATAGCCGCAAACGGCCACATCATCGCGGCCGGTATAGGCGCGGGCGAGGCGGATGGCGCCGGCTGTAGCGTCGGAGCCGTTCTTCCCAAAGCGCACCATGTCGGCGCATGGAAGCATATCGACCATTTGCTCAGCAACCATCATCTCCAGCCGGTGCGGCATGGAAAAGGTGATTCCATTGCTCAGCTGGTCGGCGATTGCCTTGTCTACATCAGGATCTTGGTAGCCAAGCAGATTGCTGAGCAGGCCGTTGACGAAATCGGTATAGGGCCGCCCGTCGGCATCCCACACCGTTGCACCAGCGCCCCGCTCTAAGAATTGCGGAGCAATCTCCGGCGGCATTTGCAGATGCGATTTGGAAAAGGTTTGGCTGCCAAGCGGGATGGTTTTGAGCGCTTGGTCCAGCAAGCGCCGAGACGTATCAAACTGGCGAAGGGGCTGTGTCATGCAGCGCTGGCCGCTTCTTTCTTCAAACTCTCTTTAAAGCTGCTGTTGCGCTCCAAATGCTTGTTTTGCGCACGGATATCCGGGTGGTTTTCCAAGAAGGCCGCCACATCGTCGACGCTGAAGGTCTCCGCAATCAACCCCTGATAAACAGCCTTGATAACCTCATAGTCTGCCGCTTCATCAACGGTGAGCCGCAAATGGCTAAGGTCACGCATATGCGTAACATTGCCTTGCTGCACATGGGGCAGATCGCGGCGGAAATAGCTCGTCACATGCTCCCGCTCAGATTGGCGATTGGCATTCATCCAGGCCTCTTGCAGCGCTTTAAAGGTCATCACCTCGACGTCATAGCCATCCGGAAATGTCGGCGGCTGTGTGTTGGAAGTATAGTCATTGCCCTCCTTCACATGGGCACGAATGACGGCATCAATGATGTTGGGATCAGATAGAGGGCAGTCGCCGGTCAGCCGCACGATATGCTCTGCCTCCAGCCGTTTGCCCGCTTGGTAATATCGGTCGAGCACGTCATCGACGGCGCCGCGCACATGCAGGATGTCATTCTCCTGCGCAAAGGCGTGAATGGGCTGGTCAGAGGGGTGGCCACTTGTGGCAATCACGACGGCATCGACCAATTTGTCTCGCTGCACGCGCTCAATCTTCACGTCTTGCATAGGCCGCCCAAGCAAAGGCAGCAGCACTTTGCCGGGCAATCGCGTTGAGCCCATGCGGGCCTGAATGACTGCTATAATCATGATGCCAACTTGAGGTTTTGTTGCCGAGTGTCGCGCCAGAGACGCGGGTCCACCAAATGTGGCTCAGACACCCTAAAATTCTGATAAGGCACCGCGGGAATTGGGCGCTGCCAGCTTTCATGGATGGCGATAAGCTCATCAACTGTCGTGACCCCGACCACGGCGCGGTCCACAAAGCCCGTCAGCTTTAAGAAACTCAGGCAAAGGTCGAGTACTGAGGCTTCGGCCGAGGCTGCTGCAGACCGAATGGCTGTGATATGCGGCGCTAGGGTCTGGACGGCTGATGGCAAGGCTGCCGGTGCGCTTAATAGAACGCCTTGCAGAAAGACCGAGCGGGCTTCAACCTCACAGCCAAGCCCTTTGAGCTGGGACAGTGTGCCGTCATCGAGCAAGCGTTGGTCCAGGAGATTAAGGGGCAGTTGGACGACATCGGGTGTCACCCGGCCCAAAATTGCCGAGACTTCATCGCCTGTATAAACCGACACACCAAGCTTTGGCAGACCTTGGGCTGCCGCTGTTTCCCAAAGGGATTGCCAATCTGGGCGCAGCAGGTCGGCCGCGCTGTGGAATAAAATGGTGGTGAGGCCGGGCCCAAGTTTGACCTTGCTCTCTTCGATACTGCTCGCGACTTTTGCTCTGGCCGCTTCGGGCGTGAGCCCCTCCAAGCTTGGGATTTTGCTGGTCACCTCAAAGGCGCCCAGCTGGCCGGCTAAGACGGTCTCTGCCGAGCCGTAAGCAGCGGCGGTATCTATATGCCCGATGCCCTTGTCAGCCGCTGTCTCCAGTATACCCTTCACGGTTTGAGCCGGGACCTGGCCAGCCTGGTTGGTGATGCCATAGGCAAGGCCAAATTGCGCTGTTCCAAGGCTTAAGCGCATTGCCGCATATCCTGGCCGGTGAGGATGCCATGCAGCTGTCGACAAATGAAATTCACCTCTGCCAAGGTCATGTTGACGTGGAGCGGCAAGGACAGGGTTTTGTCGTAGTAGCTCCATGCGCCGGGCGTATCCGCCGCGCCATAGAGGTCGATGTAATAGGGCTGCGCGTTGACAGGATAATAATGGACCTGTGTGCCAATGCCCACTGACGCTAGAGCGGCGACGACGTCTTGCCGCGTGGTTCCAAGCGCGGCGAAATCAATGCGCGCCTGCGCCAAGTGATAGCAGGGCTCCGTCGTGACCTTGAGCGGGTTCAGCGATGCGGGGCTGTCTAGGGCCGCGAGTGTCAGCCGGTATTGTTCAACCAAAGCGCTGCGGATTTGCTTAAAGCGGTCAAGCTTCTGCAGCTGTGATTTGCCAAGCGCGCACTGGATATCGCAGGCCCGGTAATTATAGCCCAGGTCGTGCATCAAGCGTTGGCCCGGCACATCATCAGAAGCGACCAAACTATGGTGCCGTAGCGTGCGGACTTTCTCCGCGATATTCCCGTGGCGCGTCAGGACAGCGCCGCCTTCACCCATGGCAATCGTCTTCACG
>CAKZYD010000432.1 GCA_937884085.1 uncultured Sphingomonadales bacterium
AGATGGCTGCCTATAGATACCGCTCCAAAAGACGGTAGCGAGATTTTTCTATTTTGGTACGTCCCAGGAACGCATGAATACTATTTTGATTTGGGTTCCTGGAATGAGTATTTAGGCGGTTGGCAGGCCTCAGACGGTGATGTTTATTATCCAACTCACTGGCAATCACCTTACCCCATTCCGCCAGCTAACCCAGACTGATCACCTGGGCAGCCCGTCATAGACCTTGGGTTAGTAGCGCCGATCTTACCCAGCAGGTTGATCGCTGTTCTGGCTGCGGCCTAAGGTCTAGACGCGGGCACCCTTGACATGTTCTTTTTACGTTCTCACCATGGCGATCATGGGGATGCGAGTCTATACAACCCTCGGAGAGTGCGCGCAGGCAGAAGTGCGCATCCGGGTGATGTGCCTAGACTGCTTTCATTTTGCTGAGTTTGCCGTTGAGACCTTTGGGCAAAGACAGGGTGCCTGCGCAACCGTGAGGAACATGACGTTTAAGCAGGCTGAGAAGAAATTCAAATGCAGCCGCTGCAATTCTAGGAACTGCAAAGTTGAGACCGTTTCCCGCCAGCCTGATGGACCCAGCTGGGTGCAGCGGTATGGACCTAAGGGCCGATAGCAAACTGCCAGTCTAGGGCTGGCCCAGACCACTTCTCTGCCTTTACGTCTGACTGCACCTGCTTCTCTAGCGGTATGATGCTCGACCACTTCTGTGACGCGTACCATTGCTGGTATTCGCGTGTATGTGATTTCCAGCCCTCCGCAATCTCTGTCCAGTCCTCTGGAAACCACTGGCTGAGAGCTGCAAAGATGCCCGTCAGGCGCTCTTCACGCCATTGATGTACAACGATGGGGTTCATCGGCCCGCCCTGCGGCGCCTTGGGGTTTTTAAGCGCATCGGCCAATGCTTGATCGAGAGTGCGGTCTAGATCGTTCCCTGCGAACTGCCCTGCTCTGGTCATGGCGACGCCAAAGGCATCCCAATATTTATGCACAGCATTACGGTAGGCCTCGTAAAGCGGCCGAAAGTCCTCATAGCCCAGATGGACAGCCCAGCCGACAGACCAGAGCGCTTGTGCATCCGAATGGCCAAAGCCCCAGCCATGAACCCGTTCACCCTTCCAAGAGCGCGGCATGGCCCCAGCTTGCATCCCTGGCGTTTGCGCAAGCCAAAGGGCCTGTTTTCCAGTCTCGTCCAAGATGTGCTGAAGGGCCTCACGCGAAACAAGCCAATCCCACTCCCCTTCGGGCATGACTTCAATCAACCTCAACAACAACATCAGCTGCTTGCCATAGCCACGCGGCTGAGATCGGTTGATCACTGCATGCGCTTTGCCATCCTCAAAACCTTTTTGTCGCCAGCCTGCATCATCCAGCAACACAGGTTGGGTGACGGCCAACTGCCATTGCCGGAGATAGTAAGGATCGCCAGTCAGAAGGTACATTTCCCAGCCAGGCGCATTGAGGTGCGTGCCGTCCATCATCCAGCCATGGCGTTTTTTCGTGTCTTCCTCAAAGTCATCCAAGTTGCCCGCAATCAACGGAAACTCACTGCGAAAGGTCGCTTGGGTGAAATAGTCTTTGCGCAGGTCCGGCGGTGCATAGCCGTCCATGCGGTGCCAGATTTGCCCTGCAGCATCCTGGGCCGAGACCTGGATGACCTGCTTATATTGGTCGATATGCTCGCTGTCAGGGTCCATCGCCCAGCTTGCCCACCCGAAGGTGGAGTGCACAGCCTGCTGTATTCCCTGCTGCGGCATCCAAGGCTGTGTCCATCCGGATGCCTTCAGCGGCGCATAGCTGTGCAGTTTGTTTAGCTTGCCCGGCTTGGCAAAGCGCTGTGCCCAATCCTTCGCCCCGCGATTCCAATAGATGATTAGGAATGGGTCATGACGCGGCCAGAGACCGGCCTCTATGGCGTCTGTCGGCGTTGATATGTAGGCGCGCTCCCCAATCTCATGGTGAATTTCCTGACCGGTGACGAAACCGTCTAGGTCATGGCAGGCAAGGTCTTGGCCGTCCTGGCGGAAGCATATGTTGACTGGGCCTGTTTTAATCGCTGTGCCGCCGTCTTCGACGCGCAGGAGGCGACCGTCTAGGCCTGCGACCAAACGAATATGCTCTGGGTGCACCCAGGCCATCAGATAAAAGCCACCATCAAGCGGGCTTGCGAAGACACGCGTGCCATCAATCCAGGTGTCTAGCTCTGTCCCTATGGTCACCGTGTCGGTGACTGCGCCGCTGACAGTAAGGTCAAAGTCCAGGCTGGCGGCCACAGGCGGCGTCACCGGGTCCGGTTTTGGAACTGGGTCAGGCTCTGGAACCGGGTCCACAACTGGAGCGGGGTCGGGTGTCGGGTCTGGTTGAGGCTGAGCGGTTGCCCGACGCTCCAAGATATCGGATACCAGGCGGTCAACCTCTGCCCTGGCGCGCGAGCCTGCTAGGTCAGCTTCACGAATATCGCGCCCTATCTTCTCTAGGCGGCAATCCTCGCGGGCGTCGCCGATGGGAAGGTTACCGCAGACTTGTGCGGCAGCTGGCGTGGCCCAAAGGGCTGCAAATAAGATGAGGTATTTCATTGGGTATCCTCTGGCACATTGCCAAGACAGGCGGCCTCATAGGCCTGGTTGTGTCGATTAATTTGTTCGATGGTGCGCGGGCGGTCTTGACTGGACGAGAAGCGGATAGGCTTCACCCAATCAGGACAGGGGATGATCGTCGTCGTATTTGTTGT
>CAKZYD010000433.1 GCA_937884085.1 uncultured Sphingomonadales bacterium
AAATAAAAGCGCGCAGCAAGGCCAAGCCCGACAAGCAAGCTGAACAGGAAAATGCCATTCCACA
The DNA here is from genome assembly GCA_937884085.1 of uncultured Sphingomonadales bacterium. Lineage (GTDB taxonomy): Bacteria > Pseudomonadota > Alphaproteobacteria > Sphingomonadales > CAKZYD01 > CAKZYD01. The sequence continues at coordinate 65 of CAKZYD010000433.1, forward strand.
GCGCCGTTTCGCGAAAGGCAATGCCGATGAGCACGGGCATGAAGGTGCCAAGCGTTTGAACGCCGATGAACTGCCGCAAGAAAACCAGCAGCGTGATGCCCACGGGAATGGTAACCAGGACGCCGTAAACGAGCTGCGTGGTCAGCGGCAGCCGGTCAAAGCGCAGCCAGCTGACCAGCGGCGCAGTCGCCACACCGGACCTGGCGGCCGCAATTTCGCCGGAGACCACGACGGGGCTGAGTGAGATTTGCGCGCTTAGCTCATACGCGCCATCGGCTTGGATAAGGGGCTTCTCACCAAACCAAATGGCAAAGAACCGGTCTGGCGCTTCACCGGGAAAATAGCGCAGGCCAACACCATCAGGCGCATATTCCAGCCAATGCTGCACTTGCGCCTGGCGCATCGGCCCCGTCAGCACCACGCCGTTTGCTATGCGAGCCGGGATTTTTTGCGAGATAAGCACATTGCGCGCCAACACCAATCGCGCCGTGCTAGGCGGTAAATCCTTTAAGAGCGTGAGGACCTCATCGCTGGGCTGCTCTGAAAAAATCTGCTCAACCACTAATGCTGCGAAAGAGTCCGCATCAGCGGACTGGCGCTGCAGGTCGCTGGACCAAACGAGAAAGGCTTGGCGCGTCACGTCATCGGCAATGCGCGCCAGCAGGTTCGCCTGCGCCTTTTTGCCAAAGGGTGCAATGGGCGTCTCCCCATCCTGCGCGGTGATGCGGCCTTGATAGCGCAATATCTTCCGGTCGTTGGGATAGCGGTAGGTCCAAATGGATTTGCGGTTGAGCCTATTTTGCGGCGCCACTTCGCCGTCTTCGGTCAAAGCCGCCCCCTCTACGACCCGGTGTCCAAAGGCGCCGTTATAAAACTGTTCCTGGGCAATTTGCCGCCCGCCCGCTGTGCCCGGAATAAAGGCTTCAACCCGCACCGGTTCATCGCGGGCCATGAAATCAATGAACAGCTCAATGTCCCAAACCGTTTCCTGAACTTCGGCGGTCAGAGGGGTTTGGAAGGAGCTCGTTTTATAAACAAAGATGCCCAGGCCGATTGTGAGGCAGAGGAGCGCCAATATGCGCGTGTGCGCGCTGCTGTTCACAGTGGCTAGTCCTCATCTTTTTTCACGCCCACATCGCAGGGTTTTTCTGCCAGGAATGACTGACCAGAGTCTACCAAGATTCTGTTTGCCAGAAATTCGCGGCCAATGAGGAGTTCATAATTAAAGTCTTGCCGGTCCGCCAGGTTAACGTCAGCCGTCGCCGATATACCGCCGACACACAGTGGCAGCTTTATCACCGGTCGCCGTATAAACCCGCCGCCAGCTTTCTTCTTGATGAGGACAAAGCGCGTGACATTTTGGTCATAGCGTATCTTGCGGCCGTCTTTGTCTATCAAGCGGAAGCGGACCCAATCATCCGTCTCGCCCTTGGTGTAGAGCTCAATGTCGCGAGCATAGACCGATGAGGACGCTGCCCCCGTATCCAATTTTGCCTTTAACGCCAGACCCAACTTGCCAAGGAAGGCATTTTCCACATAGCCGAGCACAATTTTATCATCTGCCTTGGCCTCGAACGCCAAGGTGAAAGCAAGGGAAATGGCGAAAAACGCCCGATAGTATGTCAGCATGTGCATGGCCCCGGATATGGCAATGTCGGCGCCTAGGTATGATATAAGGCAACTTGATGGCGCACACGTTTCTTGTAACGAGACGAGATGTCTCACGCACCCTATGGTTCATCGCCGGTTCAATGTCGCCCCGCCATTGCTGAAGTGTATCAAGAGAGACTCATTTGCGATGCCCACACACCCCCGTCTAAGTCGTCGGCCGCTCCTGGCCCTGCTTGGCGCGAGCGCTGTGGCGGGCTGCGCGCGTGCAGAGAACGGGCGTTTGAAAGTCGTGGTCGCCGGCGCCGGCATCATTGGCGCAGCCATTGGTTATTTCCTCAGTAAGAATGGGGCAAAGGTCACCATCATTGAGAAAGACGCACCGGCGGCGCGCGCAACTGGCAAGAGCTTTGGCTGGATAAACGCCAGCTGGGCAAAGCAGCCGCGCCACTATCACAGCCTCAGCCAGCTGGGCGTTTCCGGCTGGGCGGTGCTTGAGGAGGAGCTGGGCATCCCGGTTGTCCATGGTGGTTCACTGGAATGGTTTGACGGCAAGGCGCGCATGGCCGCGCTGACCCAGCAGATTGAAGAGCAACAAACCTGGGGCGAGCCGTCGCGCATGGTTGAGCAAGACACAATTGCCTCCTTGGTGCCAAGCCTAGCGGCAAATGGCCCGTCATCTGCTGCTTTTGCTGAGCGCGATGCAGCGGTTGATCCCGTTGCCGCAACCCGCGGGCTTTTGTCAGGCGCGCAAAAGTTTGGCGCTGAAATCATCGAAAACTGCGGCCTAGAGGATGTGGCCTTGCGCGGGGCACGGCTGCGCAGCGTCATCACAAGCCAGGGAGAGCTGGAAGCGGACCGCTTGGTTTTAGCAACCGGCGCGGCCCTCGACTTACCAGCGACATTGGCGGGCAGCGCAGTGCCACAAGAGGTGACACCTGGCGTCATCGTCATCACCAAAGCCCGCCCGATGGTACTGCGCCGGTTGCTGGCTGGCCCTGACATTTATCTCCATCAACTGAGCGACGGGCGCATTGTCCTGGGCGAGCCGGCAAGGCCTCTGCCCGGGGTGCTAGACCGGGCGCAGCGCTTCCCGGACGACGCCAGAGCCGAGCAAGAAGCGGCCCGGCTATTGGCCAAGGCGGCAGCCATCTTGCCTGACCTCAAAGACGCGGAGATTGCGGATGTGTCCATCGGCTGGCGGCCTATGCCCATCGATGGTCACCCAGTGCTCGGCCCAGCGCCGCTGCGCCCAGACATCTACCTCGCCATCACTCATAGTGGGGTCACCCTCGCTCCAGCTATCGGGCAGCTCGCTGCCTATGAAATCATAGAAGACCGGGCCATCAGCCGCTTAGCGCCCTATCGCCCGGGCAGAGCGTTTACGGCGGCTTAGAGCAGCTCTAGTTCAAACTCTCACAATCCACCGTGACGGGAACATCATAGACGATGGTCCCGTCGTCTTTTGTGCAGGTCTGCACTTCACGGATGACTTCGTCGACAAAACGCTCATGTTGCTCGTCCTTGCGGCGCTCACGCTCCTTATACTCCTCATAAGGGTCGTAATCGCTGCCACCGCCCCCGCCGCCAGCATAGGGGTCATTTGCATAAGGGTCGTTGGCATAGGGATCTTGCGCTGGATAGGGCCCGCTGCCTTGGCGAGGGGGCGCGCTTTGTTCGCCGCTGTCGGAGAGCGCAAGCACACCGATCACGACAGCGCCGATGATGACCGCTGTTTTGTGCTTTTGCACGAAAGCGTTGATATCTTGTAGGTTGTTTTCGCTCATGGATGCGCCCCCTTCACAGTCTTAGGCGCAGCGCAGCGGAAAACGGGTCAGACCATCGCTTCAATGAGTTGGGGGCCAGGCTCCTTGGCAGCGCGGGCCAGCGCATCATCCAGGGCCTCTGCCGTGTCAACCCGAACGGCAGGGACGCCCATGCCTGTAGCCATAGCGCAAAAATCAAGCCGCGGGTCACCCAGGCCCAACATGGTCTGTGCCCGCTCTGAAATGCTATTGGCCCCCGTGCGCAGCATTTCAAATTGCAGGATGTTATAGGCAGCGTTGTTCACCACGACGACAATCACATCCAGGTTTTCGCGCGCCATCGTCCACAGCGATTGGATGGTGTACATGGCCGAGCCATCGCCGGTGATGGCCATGACCTTGCTGCCGGGTGCGCCAATCGCAGCGCCGATCGCGACCGGCAAGCCTTGACCAATCGCACCGCCAGTACAGCTCATCCAGCCATGCGGCGCGCTGGCTAGCGTCATCTGCGGCAGGTTCATGGAAAAGCTGATGGCCTCATCGGAAATCAGCGCATTTTCTGGGATATGGCGTGCAATGGCGGCAGCAAAGGTCTCAGTGGTGATGGGTCCGGATGGCTTGCCGAAATCATGCGGCACGGGCGTGCGCGGCGCAGCCTGATCGGCACCAACACCATCGACCAACGCCGTCATCATGTCCACGCATGGTGCACCGGGCGCAGCCAATGTAACCAGATGGCAGTCTGGCCGGGTTAAAATACTCGGCTTGTCGGGATACGCAAAGAAGGCGACCGGCGGTTTGGCGCCAATCAGTACCAAGGTATCGATGGAATCAAAAAAGTTGACCGCCAACTCCGCAAAATAAGGCGTGCCTTCCAATGCGGCCCGCCCCTGCCCGCGCGGTACGTTGCCATTGAAGGTGGGAACGCCAAGGCGGCAGCCCGTTTGAGCTTGGATTTTGCCGGCAAGCGCGATGACATCATCCCGCAGCGCGCCGCGGCCTCCTAAGAAGAGCATAGTGCGCTCTGGATGATCGCGCAGTGCTTCTACCGCAGGGCCAATGTCGCCGTCGGCTTGCGACGGCGCGGTCAGTGTTGCTGTCACCGGGTCTACTTGCGCAGTCGACCATGCCAAATCTGCCGGCACAATGAGCGTTGAGACCTGGCCGCCATTGGCTTGTGAGGCAGCCATGGCAGCGGCGCTGCCTGTCGCGATGTCCTCCGGCCCAACCAAGCTTTCCACATGGTGCGACATGGGCCTTGCCACCGCTGCAATATCGCTGGTGAGCGGCGCATCCAGCTCCAAGTGATAGGTGGCATGATCGCCAATGATATTGACGACAGCGCTGCCTGCTTTCTTGGCATTGTGTACATTGGCCAAACCGTTGGCGAGGCCAGGGCCCAAATGCAGCAAGGTGGCCGCCGTTTTGCCACAGGCACGGCTGTAACCATCCGCTGCGCCAGTGCACACGCCCTCAAACAAGCCAAGCACCGGCCGGACAGCCGTCACCGTATCAAGCGCCGCTACCAGCTGCATTTCCGACGTGCCCGGGTTGGTAAACACCACTTCTAGCCCGGAGCGCGCCAGCGTTTCAAAAATAACCTCTGCGCCATTCATTCAAATGCCCTCCACGCGCCTACTATAGGCGTCGCTGTGCTGATTGATAGAGGCTAGACGAGCGCGGCCAGCTTACACCTGTCGCCGCCAATATGCGCCGCCTGGGCCAACAGCAGCTCGCCGCCGGCAAAGGCATCCATCAAGGCATGATGCGCCTTATAGCGCGGCAGATTATAGCGCTCCCGGCTCTGGCTTAGGCGTACCGAGAGATGCTGGCCCGTGTGCTTTAGCCTTTGACGCTCCAGGGTGAGCGTACATACCCACAGCGTTTCGCACGCAGCGCCATAGAGCTCCTGTGTGGCAGCAGATAAAAACTGCCGCTCTATACTGGCTTGGTGGGCAACCATGACAACGCCAGGCATCTGGCCCAAGAGGCCATCGATAGCCTGTGCTAAGGGAATGCCATCTGCCAAATCGTCATGGGTGAGGCCATGAATGGCCAGCGTTTCCTCATCAAGCGTGCCAGCAAAATCAACGATCCAATAATGCGCCGCACCGAGCTGCACCATGCCGCCTACAATCGGCACACAGCCAATGGACAAGATATGATCGCGCGCTGGGTCAAGCCCAGTAGTCTCAAAATCAAGGCACAGGAATGGCACATCGCCAAAGGGAGTAGATGGGGCGGGCAGAGACGCCTCAAGCACTGTCCGAAGAGGCGCGTGCCGCGTTGCCGAAAGAGCCTTTTTGCGCCGCCTGGCCAGCTGCCAGCCCGCCAAACTATAGCTGGTCGGCGGTTTCACAACATGGCGCCCATATACGACATGGAGATGGCCGATTGGGCGCGGCGGATAATGCCAAAGGCGTCTTTGAGATGGTCTCGTTCAAAGCGCGACAGCCTTTCAATGTGGACGAGATTATCAATTGGAATGCCTGTTTTCGCCTGCTCAGCCTGATGGCGCAAACGGGTCATGGCGATGAACTCTTGGGCGTCCATCAAGTCGCGCAGGTCTTCATCGTTGAGGAGCCCGGCAGCCAGCAATGCTGACAGCCGCGCCCGCGTGCCAACCTCGGTAATTCCATGGGCCAAGGCCTGCAGCCGGGCGATATCCGTGATGGGCATAATGCCTCTACGCTTTAGATTAAGCGTTTCATCGCCGGTCTCATCTTTTTCAACAACCAGTTGGCGGAAGAAGCCAAGCGGTGGTTTTGAGGACAGCGCATTACCGGCCAGGTGCGCCAAAAACACCGTATTGCCCTTTGCCGCCGCACTCACACGGTCGCGCAATTGGGCAATCAAGGCGCCGCTGCCCTTCACGGCCCGCATGTCAAAGAAGATGGATGTGTGCATCACCGCCTTTGGCTCGGGAGAGGAAATCCAGCCATCGAAGGTATCCATCCAGTCCGACAGGGTTTGCCGCCAACTGTCGTTGGTCGCCATAATGTTGCCGTTGCAATACACATAGCCCGCCGCATTCAAATGGTCACTCACATAGCGGGCCAGCGCTTTGAAATAGTCTCCATGGACAGCGGGGTCATAGCTATCATCCAAGATGAAGCCATTGTCTTGGTCAGACACGCCGCTTTGGTCGCGCCGGGCGAGCGAGCCGAACACCACAAAATCATAGTCAATCGGGGGCGGGCCAAGCGCCTCCTCCCCCAGCTCTGCGAGCCGACGGTGGGCGGCTTCTGCCACGGACGATACAAATTGGCTTATCACATGGGCCGTTAGGTCAGCCTCTACCAAAGCGGCCATGGACTGGCCAAGCGGTTGCACCGCTGCCACAACCTCTTCGGGCGTAGCGGCCTTGGCCACGTCCTGCGCCAAATGCAGGGCGTGGAGGCTCATCCGTTTGAGCAGGTCTCGAGCGGAGACAATGCCGCGCAGGGCTCCATCCGCGCCGGTTACAGGCAAATGGCTAAAATTGTGCCGCATCATGAGAAGCAGGGCATCAAACCCCGCTGCGCTGTCTGGGACAGTGATGGGATTTGGGGTCATGACCGCCGCGACGGGGGTGTCATAGGGTAGATTGCACGCCAGCAGTCGGCGGCGCAGGTCCTTATCTGTCAGAATACCAAGCAAAGCCGCGCCGTCCTTGATGAGCAAGGTCGATACATCTTCCTCAGCCATCATCGCCGCTGCTTGGCCACAGCTGAGGGATGGCGCAGCCGTCACCAGAGGGCGGGTTCCGATGATATTGGCCAGCGGCGTGCCAGCGGATTGCAGTGCGCCCACTGATATGTCTTCGCTGCTGCGGGCGCTAATAGCAACGCGCAGCCTTTCCGCTTCCTCCGTTGAAAAATAGAGGCGAAAAGCTTCGTATTTGGCGAAAAAATCATGAAAGAGCGCGGCTGGCACGCAATAGAGCAGCGTATCCTCAAGCGCTTTGACGCTGTGGCGCGTTTTGCCGCCGCGCAACAAGGAAGGATAGGCAAAGCAATTGCCCGCGGAAAAGCGATGCGCCAAATCCGTGCCGCCAACAAATAGTTCCACAGCGCCTGAGCGAACCACAAACAGCGTATCATTGTGACTGCCCGCGGACAGAATTTCCGTGCCGCGGCGAGCATAGCGCACCGATATGGCGGCAATGAAGTCGCTTAGAGCTGCGGGCGGTAAGGCATCGAAAGGCGGATAGCCGCTTAGAAAATCGGCAATCTCCAGCTCTTCGATTTCTTTCATGGCCTGCATAGCGCCCTCCCCTCCATCAGCGCACTGCACAAAGATACTGCGCCGGTGAGCCGAGGTGAAGAGCGTTAGGACCAAAGTCTAAGGTCACACCCCCTGCATATGCTGTTGCAAAGCATTATCATATATGCTTGTGTTTCGCGCGTTAGAGGAGCGCACCCCACGCCAGCCAGGACAGATTTGCATGCACAGTGACGCGTTTATTCAAGACATTACGTTAGTGGACTTAGGCGGCGGCGCCGGGATTTGCATTTGGGGGTTTCGCGCCAGCGCCCAAGGCAAATCGAACTGCGCCTGTGTTGAAAAAGGCTTTCAGCGCTCTCTTGGCGACGATGCCACAGCAACGCTTAACGCGATACGCACCTTTGCCGCGGCGCTGGGCCAATGTGGACGGCGCAAAGTGGGGCTCGCCACACCGGGGCATGTGCATATCACCCGTGATGAAGCGTCTATCTTGGCCGCTGTCAGCGCTGCGCAGGTGGACGATATGGACGCTGCGGGTGCGCATTTGGCCTGGCTATTGGCCGGTCCTACACCAGAGGTGTTGCTGGCGACAGTCCGCGAAATCGGTAAGGCCTTTGCCCGCCATGATATGATGGTGGTCTCGCCCGACTATATTCAGACCAAATCAAAGCCCCTGCGCCCCAAAGGCGCGCCCAAGCTTTCGCTTGTGGCAACGGCTTAATAGGCCCTGGCCAATCCAATAATGAGGGGGTTGCGTGAAAAATACGCGTAAAATACTATCTATCCTGAGTGGAGCGATGCTGCCACTGCCTGCACAGGCCAGCAGCGGCGTCCTAACCATAGACGAGGTCAATGGCATGATAACGATTGCGACAGTCATCCTTTTGGGCGGTTTGGCCGTAGCCGGCGCGACCCTGAGGCCGCAAAAGCAGCCTGTGCGTCAACGGGCAAGAAAGCAGCGCCGCTAAGCCACTGCGGCTTTAGAGCCGTTCTGAAGTGCATGGTCGCTGGCGCATAGTCCTAGACTAGTGTTGCGATTTGCGGCACTCATAGGCCGTGGTGAGGCACCGATGGCTATTCCGTTTATGCCAATCCACATTCGCTTGGGTTTGCGGCGCATGTCGGCGCTGATATAGCCCGATTAGGAATCGCCCTGGAGGACTTCATCTGTGATTTTCAAACTTCTAACATCTCTCGACCGCGCTGGCGCCATTGGCCATGCCAAAGCCCATTGTGACATTCCGTGCGGTATATATGACCCGGCCCCTGCCCTGATTTCCGCCGTCACCATAGTGCGCCTGATGGACATCATGCATGACGCCAGCGGCGACCCGGTCCCGCTTGCCAACTTGCTGGCCCGCAATGCCGTGCGCAAAGAAAAGGAAGCCGAAGCGGTGAAGCATGAGGTGCGGGTCATCTGGGGCGATTATTTCAAAGGCCCGCTTTTGGAGAAATACCCCAATGTCCATTCCCTTGCGCATTCCATCATGCTCAAGGCGAGCGCGTGCAAGCAGGATGTGCACCGCGAAGACGGCCTAGCGCTGGTGGAATTGGTGAATGAATTCGCAGAAATGTTTTGGGACAGCAAAGGCGTTGCCACCAAGCGTGTCACAACCCCATATGCGCCCAATTTAGAAGTGGTGACAACCGACCTTTAAAAAAGGAGCGGCAGCGCCCTTTCTGGCGCGCCCGGTGTGTATGGGTTTGTTTGGATTAACGCTGGCCAGGATTGATGGCCAAAGCATGGAGCCGGGGCTGCCCTCTGGCAGCTTTGCGCTGTTTCAAAAACGGCGCCGCTATCAGAAAGGCGATACGGTTCTTGTGCAACATCCAAGGCTCGGGCGCATTGTGAAGGAGGTGGCTGCGCGCACAGAGCGCGGCTTCCTCTTAAAGGGCACGAGCCCAGCCTCACCCTCCACAGCCACGCTGGGCCTTGTACCGGGCAAGGCCCTGCTAGGAACGAAGATTTGGGCTGTTGCGCCCAAAAGTGAGCCGCCCCACCCCACTTCGCGCCCACGTCCGGCGATTGAGCGAGAAACAAAGGATACCTTTTCCCATGAGCACTGATTTTCCGTATGTGGCCATGAACCGCTTTAAGATCAATCGCGGCAAGGAAGCACAATTTGAAGAGGTCTGGCGCAGCCGAGACAGCCATTTGGCCTCCGTCCCAGGCTTTAAAAGCTTTACGCTCCTAAAAGGCCCAGAAAACGACGACCACACCTTATATGCCTCGCACAGCATCTGGGAAAGCCGGGACGCCTTTGTAGATTGGACTAAGTCAGAAGCCTTCCGCATGGCCCACAAAAATGCCGGCGACACGCAAGGCGTTTATCAAGGTCACCCAGAATTTGAGGGCTTTGAAGCGGTCGACTTGGGCTGACATACCACCTCAAAAACAACGGCTCCATCCGGGCCTTACTCTACCTCCGCCCCGCTTAGCCTGAACGCCGGCCCACCCTGCCATTGCACATCTGCCGGCAGGCTCTTGCCCAATTGAATAAAATCCGTCATATATTGCCATAACATCGTTCAAGTGAGGGCGAATTGATGGCTTCACGTTCATTGCCGCCAGTTGGGTCTGAAGATGATGCAAGTGTTGCGGGCACTGGCCTGGCGGCTTCAGAGTCAGAGTATATAGGCGCTTTAGCAGATGCGGGCGAGCGGATGGTGGACCGGCTGCGGCGCAAAGCGTTTCTGCCGGAAAGCCGCAAGGGCTTGAGTGTTCGGCTTGGCATTGCGGAAGTTGCAGGCCTGCTGGGATGCTCGACCAATCGCATTCGCATGGCCGAGGAGGATGGCCGCCTGCCCCCTCCCCCGGCGGCCGAAAATGGCCGGCGCGTTGGCTATGACATTCCCGCCATTTTGAATATGCGCGAGGTGCTTGGCGCGTCGCCACGGCGGGCTGAGGGCGATGCCCCCGCCATCATGGCCGTGCAGAACTTCAAAGGCGGCGTTGGCAAGTCCACCGTGACCACCCATTTGGCGCACTATCTGGCCGTGCAAGGCTACCGGGTCTTGGTCGTCGATTGCGACAGCCAGGCCACCACGACGACCCTGTTTGGGTTTAACCCTCATTTCAACATCAAGCGCGAAGAAACCCTTTATCCTTATCTGAGCATTGACCCGACCCAGGCGGACCTTCTCTACGCTGTCCAGCCAACGCCGTGGCCCAATGTGGACCTCATTCCGTCGAATCTGGAACTGTTTGATGTGGAATATGAGTTGGCCGCGGCAGGTGCGGACGGTCAGTCGGTGCTCGCCACGCGCTTTCGTAAGCTAAAGCAAGGCCTCGTTGATTTAGCGCAGCGCTATGATGTGGTCATCCTCGACCCACCCCCTGCCCTCGGCACTATCTCCTTGGCCGTCATGCAGGCGGCCAATGCACTGCTCGTGCCTTTGGCGGCCACGACACCAGATTTTTGCTCGACGGTGCAATTCCTCTCAATGATGGACCAAGTCATTGCGCAGCTGGAGCAAGCCGGTATTGCCGTGGACTATAGCTTTTGCCGCTTGCTCTGCTCAAAGCTGGATAAGAACGACCCTAGCCAGTCCATGATGATGACCATCATGGAGCAGACGTTCGGGTCTTCCCTCCTCCCTGTGCCCATTCTTGAGAGCGCTGAAATCAGCCATGCAGCCTTACGCATGATGACGGTCTTTGAGCTTGAACGGCCCATTGGAACGGCGCGCACCCATCGACGCTGCAAGACCAATTTAAACGAGGCCATGGGCCAAGTGGAGCAGCTCATTCGGCGCCATTGGGGCCGCGCAAACGTAGATGGCGCCCGCTTGTCCGAGGCACTTGCACAATGATGATAGTCACAGTCTTAATGTACACCTTTTGTTCTGATAGGGCATCATGAGCGGACGGCAGAAGAAATATCTAGATGATTTGTTGGCGGACGAAAACAGAGCGCCAGTAGAACCGGCTGAAGAAACAGGCCGCGCGGGCCGCCCCATGCGGGCGCCGATGCCGCCTGTTCGGAGCTTAGCAGCAGATGCGCAGACAAGCGCCGCAACCGCGCCGCAGTCGCCATCCAGTCGGCGTCGGCCAGAGGGTACGACACTTTTGGGCCGACAATCGGCTTTGGCCCGGGTGGCCTCAGGCGAAGTAAAGCAGGTCACGCAGCTTCAGCTTGACCCAGCCCGCGTAAGGGTGTGGCCAGGCAATGCGCGTCGCTATGAAGCGCTTTCAGAAGAAAGCTGTGCTGACCTTATCAGCTCTATTGTAGCGGAAGGCGGTCAGAAAGTGCCCGCCATCGTCCGCCGCGTTGAAGGCGATGCAGACCATGACTATGAGGTAATCGCCGGCACCCGGCGCCATTGGACCGTACAATGGCTGCGCGCCAACAATTATCCGAACATGCGGTTTTTAGCCGAGGTCTATGACCTAGACGATGAAAGCGCGTTCCGGCTGTCTGATTTGGAGAATAGGGCGCGTAAAGACGTCACAGATATGGAGCGAGCGCGCAACTATGCTGCGGCGCTGCGAACCCATTATAAAAATCATCTCACCCGGATGGCTGAGCGCTTGAACCTCAGCAAAGGCTGGCTGTCAAAGATGGTCAAAGTGGCAAGCCTGCCGCAAGACGTCGTATCCGCCTTTGCGGCAGAAGCAGACATTAAACTTAAGCCAAGTTATCCGCTTGCCCAGGCTCTTAGCGATGACGGGCGGCGTGGGCTCATTATCAACGAAGCCCGAAGGCTCAGCAAAGAACAGGCCGTCCGGCGCAAGAATATGACAACGCCTATCAGCGCGCCAGAAGTCATCAAACGCTTGCTCAATGCAGGGATTGCGCAAAATCGGGAAGATCAACGTTATGTCGTCCGCACAGACGACGGACGCCCAGCCATAACCGTGATTTCCAGCAATCGGCAAGGCGTGACGCTGCGTCTCCATGCTGGCTCCGGGATGGACAACGGTGCCATCGCTGACGGCGTTAAAGAAGCGCTAGTTCATCTGAGCGCCTCCGGCCGTGGCTTGATGCGGTGAACGCCCAGCTGTGTTTCCCTGGGGAAACAGCTGACCAGCCTCAAGGTCACTGCCCACGTCTAATACTCGTTTCCCCGGGGAAACACGTCCTTTTCCCAAAAACCACTCAAGCCAATGACTGACCGAAGCCGCGCATATATCGACGATCAATTTGATCTCTTTCTGCCGTATCTCAGCGACCTGCCTTTTCGCGACCAACGCGAAGTCATGGAGCGGCCTTTCTTTTCCTTAGCCAAGAGAAAGCGCCTCAAGCCCATTGATTACAGCTCGCCCGACGGCAAAGTCTGGGTCCATGTTTCGGCAAACCCCGACTATGGCATGGCCACCATTTGGGATGCGGATATCCTCATCTACTGTGCAAGCGTCATCAGCGATATGGCCCGGCGCGGCGTGAATGACATTCCACGTACGCTCAACGTGATGCCTTACGACATCCTCAGGACCATCGGACGACCGACAACGGGCCGCGCCTATGACCTCCTTGGCAACGCGCTAGACCGCCTCGTATCGACCACCATCAAAACCAACATCCGAGCAGAGAACCGGCGCGAGACGACCTTCTCCTGGCTCGATAGTTGGACACAGCTCGTTGATGAAAAGACCGAACGCTCAAAGGGCATGAGCCTGTCTCTGTCGGGATGGTTTTACGATGGCCTCCTCATGAAAGGCGGCATCCTGGCCATTGATCCGGCCTACTTCAAACTCACGGGCGGACGCGAACGCTGGCTCTACCGAGTAGCGCGAAAGCATGCCGGCGGCGCTGGGGCAGGGGGCTTTGCCATTTCCTTGCCGACCCTGTTCGAGAAGTCCGGCGCGGAAGGCGTCTATCGGCGCTTCAAATTCGAAATCATCGCAATTGTGAAGCGTGATGCATTGCCGAGCTACAGTCTGTCGTTAGAAGACAGCCCCCGCGGCGGCGAACCAAAACTGCGTATGACACGGCGGATGGCAGCGCCAGACCAGGTTGCAGACACTATCCCCATCCGCGCAGCGGCAGCCCCAGCAAACACCAATAGACAGGCCTATCTAACCGACGAAACCCTAGAGGAAGCCCGTGCGACCTACCCCGGATGGGACATTCATGCGGTGCACGAGACCTACCGTAAATGGCTCATGTCGAAAGATGCGGCACCGCCTAAGCATTATCAGCGCGCCTTTCTGGGCTTTCTAAAAAGCTATCACGAGCGCCATAAACACGAGCTCTAATACACGTTGTGATAAGGCTGGGACTTATATTCTCACATCACACCAACGTTCAGCCGATGCAGCATTTGCCCTCAAAGCGATCCGAAATAAGGAGGTAGGACTCTCAATGCGTTCGCAAAGTGACGATAGACCGACGCTAGCTACACGTCTCGGACACCAGATCTCATCACCAGCACCGAAATTGAATCAGTTTCCAGCCAAGTTCAAAGAAAAAGATTCAATCTAGCACCCGCATACCCCGCCCATCGACCTTTTAGGAACATAGTGTGCGAGATATCGACCCTTCAGGAACGCTCCGCTGATACTTTAGGAACGATCAAGATGACATTATGGGAACGTCAACTCGACACTTTAAGAACAGCCGTAGTCATAATTTTATTGTAGAACAGGGAGTTAAATGCGTCTCACACCAGTTTAACCTCTTAACTTCTCTCTAACTTTCTAAATAAAATGATTATCTTCATAAGGGTCGTTCTTCAAAGTCCATATGGTAAGCTTTCCACTCTTTTGGAAAGCGATGATAACGCCAGCACTGCTTAAGCGTTTGGCCAGAATTTGCCCCGTTCGTTCAACCACTCCTATCTCTTCCGCCAATTTCTGAGCGGTGAATATTGGATGGCCACAAATCCACTGCAAAGCTTTGGGAACATAGGCGCCCGTGCGTTGGTAGTCTGCCTTCTTTAAAGCCTCGTCATACCACTGCTCAACACGGCCAATCAAAACCCGCCTGTTTTCCGCATCGGCTTCAATTTGAGTGAAGAGGGTTGGCAAGGAATTGGGCAGGGGAGGGGGCGGTCTAAACACGTCCAGCTTCACAGCGCGCTGTAGAAAAATAGGCCAAGCGAAGACAGCGGCGACACGCTCTGAACCGACGGTTAAAGCTCTATCACTCACAAGCCTGTCAAGCGCCGCTAGCGCGCCTAGCAGCGAGGATGCACCCAATAGCGGCGCAATTGCCTCGCGTAGAGCCTCAAAAGGCCCCGGCGGCAGCAGGAAGGGCCCTTTGCTATGCTCTGATGCCGCTGCGCTGTCTCCAAGGGCGTCAGACGCGCTATGCGCTAAGATCAGAATTTGGCGCAACACCTCTCCAAGTGATCTATCCGGTGCGTTTGAGACCAGCCGCTCAAGCGCCGCCATCACAGCACGAGCCTCTTGAACCCGCGTTTCATCATAGGGCTGGCGATGGCGCATCTGGTCAAACCCCGGCAATAGCGCCCATAGTGGTAAAGCATATCCGCATTGCCGGACGATTGTTTCCACCAGACGCATCTTATCGCGGGCAATGATCGCAGCAGCCATTGGGCTTTTCGCTTCGCGATCGGCCGCAAAGCGGAGTGCTGTCTCTGCACGCGCCCACCCGTGGACGCCCGCCCGCTCAACGATATCCAGGGCCTTTCCAATGGACATCAACGTCTCATTCCACTACTATAAACGCCTTCGCAAACAGTAAGATAGTCGTCTTATACGAATGTTAAGTCCATAACGTTCGCTCCCTCCCTTAACACAAAATCAAGACCAAACGTAAGATTTCTTGACCAATTTTGGACACATGTACTAGCTTTCTAGCGCCAGCAGGTGAATAAGACCCGCGCGCCAGGCCCTTCTTGGGCTAAACGGCCGGAGAAGAAGGGGAGGAGGGGCATGCAGCTTTCAGAATATGTCCAATGTGACGCAACCGAGCTGGCGACTCTAGTGGCATCCGGAGAGGTCACCGCTGCTGACTTACAGGCCTGTGCCTATAAAGCGATTGAGGCCGTTAACCCTGCCATTGCCTGCGTTGTCGAAACCTTTGCTAAGCCGGAAAAAGCATCGATCAAGGGTCCTTTTGCTGGCGTCCCTTTCCTCGCAAAAGACGCGATCCTTCATATTGCTGGCCGCACGCAAAAAATGGGATGCCGCGCTTTAGAGCGATTGGGCGTCGTCGATGAAGAAAGCTCAACGCTTTATAAGCGCTTTCAAGACGCGGGATTGGTCACGCTCGGTCTCACCTCAACACCGGAATTTGCCTTTAACGCGGCCTGCGAAGCTGTTGTTTATGGCCCGCCGACGCGTAATCCCTTTGCCCCTGGGCGCTCGCCCGGCGGCTCTTCTGGTGGGGCCGCTGCGGCGGTTGCCGCAGGGATCGTGCCGATGGCGCATGCGAATGACGGCGGCGGCTCGACACGGATCCCAGCTGCCAATTGCGGCCTCATTGGCCTCAAACCGTCCCGTGGCCGCACGCCTATCGGCCCGCATTACGGTCTGCCGCTGTTTGGCATGGGCATTGAATTCGCCGTGACGCGCTCTGTACGCGATGCCGCAAAGCTGCTGGATGCGGTCGAAGGCCCTGATGTTGGCGATATGTTTGAGGTGGCACGGCCAACCCGACCCTATAGTGAGATTATCCAAGCTCCCACGCGGCCTCTCAAATTGGCTGTTGCAACAGAGCTGCCGGGCACGGCGCCGTGTGCGCCCTTCATAAAGGCCGCCGTTGCCGATACGGCCCGGTTTTTTGAGGAGGCCGGTCATACCATCGTGGACGCCAGTCCGGACTTCAATCCGGAGGTCTTTCATGATGCCAACTTCCTTGCTTGGAGTGCCTTTTGCGCGTCCGGCCTGGATGCGATTTGCCAAGCGCCTGGAATAGAGGCGACAGAAGATTTTTTCGAAGCGGTTAGCTTGAAGGTGGCTGAGGCCGGGCGCAGCGCGTCTGCCGATCGTATTTTGGGCGTGTTTGATGTGATGAACACCGTCTCGCGCAGCTTCGGGCGCTTTATGGCAGACTATGATGCGTTGATCTTACCCATGCGCTGCGATCATCCCCAGCCCATTGGACTGATGGATCAAAACGACCCGAACCAGACCGCGCGCGGCTTCTATGATCAAATCTTTGGGCTCTATGCCTTCACCGCCTTCTTCAACATGACCGGCCAGCCCGCCATCACGGCGCCCGTTGGCCAGCATGAAGGCATCCCAGTCCCCGTCCAAATCGCTGGCCCAATGGGGCGCGAAGACACCCTTTTGCAGCTGGTGCGAGATTTGGAAGAGGCTGGCAAAACTAAGCTGGCGCCGCCGCAAGTTTGGGCCGGCCGGGTGTAAGTGACCACGGTACCAGTCTCTCATCTTTTCATCAAAATCGAATTGCTTTTTAAAGGCCGCTTAGCCTTGGTTTAAATCAAACTGCTTAGAGTACCGGTCGTACGTCTATTGTAAGGTCGGTCTACTGGTATGCAAAATCGTTCGCCTTTGCTGTATATCGCCGCCGCCGTGTTTCTTTTCGGCGGTTTTTTTCTCTTTGGCGGCGATGACCCTGAAACACATATGGTAAGCGCGGGCGAGCGGGGCAGCGTTAGCACCGGCGCCCGTCAGGTCAGCTTCCAAGAGGTGGCCGGCGTATCGGATGCAGAGATGGCAGAACTCACCAAACCAGGGCGCGACCCGGACAAAGAGCCGTGGTTGGTTGGTCCGCCTAAGGCGCAAATCATTGAGATTGTGGAAGGCGTTGCCCAAGTTGAGGTGGGGCTGATTAAGCAAACCGCTTTCTCTGCGCCGCCCCTGAAGGCTGGGGAGACGCGGGACCGAAAAATCCGAAAGATGACGGTGGATTTTACCAAATCGGGGTCGCTGCGCCTCTATCGCGTTGCGACAATTATCGGGTGGACGCCCAACGGATGGCAGCTGCTTGACGTTCTCCCTGTCACTGCTAGCGCATCCTAGCAGCCAATCGGTGTTGCTCTAGGCTGAGGAGCGCAGCGCTTTACGAATGTAGCTATTAGCGGAGCGAAAGTGCGCTGGGCCTGAGGCTTCCGCATACCGGCCCAGGGTCCATTTGCCAGTCCAAGGATGGGCACCGGGCGCATATAGGTCTGCCGCATCATGGGCCGCAATAAACGCACGCAGCTGCGCGCAGGCAGCATCGAAATCAGATATCAGGGCAGCCAAGGACCGTGCGTTGGCTTTGGCGTAGAGGGGCGCGTTATAGGCTTTGAGCTGGTTCCATTTATACCCTTTGGCGGGCACATGGACCTCGCGGCCTGCAATGCCGTCCTCATACCACCGATGAAACATGCCCATCCAATGTGTGCGATGGGCCAGAATGCCTTTGATTGTGGTGTCGTCATCAGGCGCAGACAGCGCTGCACGCGCTTCGTCAACAGCCTCTAAGGTTTTGCGTAGCTTTGCCAAATCCTTGTCGAAGGTGGCCAGCAAGTCGGTCTTATTGGTTGCTGCAGGCATAGGCGTCTGTCTCCAAAACTGGGCCGACCGTGCCGCCCCTAGGCAGGCTTTACAAGATGGAATAAGCTGGTCTTCTGACGTGAGGGAGGCTTTGACATGGGGGTATCGCGCCGCACCGCGCTGAAGGGCGCGCTGGCTGCCACGGCCTGTTTGCCGTCCATGGCGCGCGCAGCTGGCAATGATGTCGATGTGCTGATCATCGGCGCAGGGCTATCGGGCCTTAATGCGGCGATGATTTTAGAAGCTGAAGGCGCCAGCGTGCGCGTGATTGAAGCGCGTGGCCGCGTTGGCGGCCGGGTGCACACCTTGACCCATTTGGAAGGCAAGCCCGATGCCGGTGGCTCGACTATTGGGCCAGCCTATGGCCGCCTGATCAGCAAGGCCGCTGAACTGGATGTTGCGCTGATAAATCCGCCCATGGGTGGGCCGGGCGCAGAGACACGCTATTACATGAACGGCAACATCCTGTCCGCAGGCGATTGGCCAACAGATGCTGCAAACCCCTTTCCACAGGGCTATCAGGCCTTTGTTCCGCCCATGGTGCCTGGGCGCTTTGCGGCGGCGACCAACCCGCTGAAAGATCTTGGCGATTGGCGCGACCCTGCCTTTGCGCCCTATGACCGCTCGGTCTTCGATGTCATGGCGGAGGGCGGCTTTAGCGCTGAGGCCATCCGGTTGGCTGTTGAGGTCAATGCGGCCTATCAAGGCTCAGCGCATGATATGTCGATGTTGATGCTTTGGCAGATTGCCACCTGGCGCCAGGCGCAGATGACTGCAGGCCGCACAGTCTACCGCGCCAAAGGGGGCAATATGGCCATCCCGGTTGCCATGGCCAACGCACTTGAAGGCGATGTGCTGCTCTCTTCGCCCATCAAAGGGATCCGGCAAGATAAAAGCGGTGTCGAAGTCCACCTCAAAGGTGGGTTCCGCCATCGTGGGCGCTTTGCGCTTATGACGGCGCCCTTATCGGCCCAGCGCTTCATTCAATTTGACCCAGTTCTGCCCCCGCTGCACAGCGCCGCGATTGATCAAGTGCCCTATACAAAGATCGTCCAGCTGCACTTGCGTCCCCTTCGGCCGTTTTGGGAACAAGATGGCCTCCCCATTCAGATGTGGACGGATTCAGGCGCAGGCCGGCTGTTTGCCACAATGGATGCGGCGGGCAAGAACCCAACACATCTGGTCGCCTTTGTGTCCGGCAAGGCAGCGGCGTATCTTGAACGTATGCCGCAAAATCTCGCTCAGTCTTTCATTTTGCGTGAGTTAACCCGCCTGCGCCCATCCATAAAAGGCGCGGTGGAGCCTACGGCCTTCATCAGTTGGC